>JALULB010000079.1 GCA_027041035.1 Sedimenticola sp.
GTTCATCTTCCGGCGGCGCAACTGCCGCCGGAAGATGAACTGTCGGATGACTATCTGGCAATGGCGTTTGCGGGAGCGGGAAATTATGCAAATGGCTGAAGCGACGCAAGACCAGGCGGCTGGCCTGCGGCGCATGATGAACCATGAGCCGGTACGCGTGATCGCGGTCACCGGCGGCAAGGGCGGCGTCGGCAAGACCAACGTCGCGATCAATCTGGGCGTCAGCCTGGCCGAGGCCGGACGCGGCGTGATGCTGCTGGATGCCGATCTCGGCCTGGCGAACATCGATGTCGCCCTCGGCCTGCATCCTGACTACAACCTGTCGCACGTATTGCGCGGCGAACGCAGCCTGGAAGAGATCATCGTCACCGGGCCGAAGGGCATCCAGGTCGTGCCCGGCGCTTCCGGCATCAAGCAGATGGCGCGGCTGGATGCCTCCGAGCATGTCGGCCTGATACGCGCCTTCAGCGATCTCGGCAACCAGCTCGACACCCTGATCATCGATACCGCCGCCGGTATCAGCGACGACGTGGTCAGCTTCAGTCGCGCGGCGCAGGACATCCTCGTCGTGGTATGCGACGAGCCGGCGTCGATGACCGATGCCTATGCGTTGATCAAACTGCTTCACAAGGAATACGGCATCAGTCGTTTCCGTGTCCTGGCGAACATGGTCAGGACGGTTCAGGAGGGACGTGACCTGTACAACAAGTTGTGCCGTGTCACCGATCGCTACCTGGACGTAATGCTTACCTATATCGGCGCGGTGCCTTTCGACGAGTCACTGCGCAAGGCGGTCAAGGGACAAAAACCTGTGATCCAGGCGTTTCCCCGCAGCAAGTCCGCCCAGGCGTTTCGCGCCATCGCCCGCAAGATCGAGGACTGGCCACTGGCCACCGGAAACAGCGGGCAACTGCAATTCTTTGTCGAACGTCTGATTCAGTATTCAAGCCAACTCGGGGAGATAGTGTGATGAATGGTCTGGCTACCTACAATGCCGTCGCGGAACAGAGCTACGATGAGCTCGTCAATCAACATGCGGCGCTGGTGAAGCGTATCGCGTACCACCTGATGAGCCGGCTGCCGCCGAACGTGCAGGTAGAGGATCTGGTGCAGGCCGGCATGATCGGCCTGCTCGAAGCCAGCCGTAACTACGACCCGTCTCAGGGCGCGAGTTTCGAGACCTATGCCGGCATCCGTATCCGTGGATCGATGCTCGACGAGATCCGTCGCAGCGACTGGACGCCGCGCTCGGTGCATCGCAAGGCGCGCATGGTCGCCGAGGCGATACGCCAGATCGAGAACACGGAAGGCCGCGACGCGCGCGACAGCGAGGTCGCCGAGGCGCTGGAGATGACGGTCGAGGAGTATCACGCGGTGTTGAAGGATTCCAACAGCGCACGCATCTTCAGCTTCGACGAGCTGTCCGCGCTCGGCGAGGTGGTGCCGGAAGGCGGCAACCGGCAGTCGCTCAGCGAGAACCCGATGGAGGGCTTGTATCGCAGCGATTTCCGCAAGGCGCTGACGAATGCCATCGCCGGCCTGCCGGATCGGGAACGCATGGTGATCGGCATGTACTACCAGGACGAGCTGAACCTGCGCGAGATCGGCCAGGTGCTCGGCGTCAGCGAATCGCGCGTCTGCCAGATCCACAGCCAGGCGGCATTGCGCTTGCGCGCGCGGCTGAAAGAGTGGCTGTCCGATCGGGATGAAGCTAAGGAATAGCTCACGCCGGCCGACTGATACAAGCATAAGCGTAACTGTCCTGAACCAGAGAAACCGAACGAACGGGAGGCACCCTTGGACAAAAACATGAAGATCCTCATCGTGGATGATTTTTCCACCATGCGCCGCATCATCAAGAATCTGCTGCGTGATCTGGGTTTCACCAACACCCACGAGGCCGACGATGGCAACACCGCGTTGCCGATGCTGCAATCGGGCAACTTCGATTTCCTGATCAGCGACTGGAACATGCCCGGCATGACCGGTATCGACCTGCTGCGCGCGGTGCGCGCCGATGCGAACCTGGCGGCCATGCCGGTGCTCCTGGTGACCGCCGAGTCCAAGCGCGAGCAGATCATCGAGGCGGTACAGGCCGGCGTCAACGGTTATGTGGTCAAGCCGTTCACCGCGGCAACGTTGGAAGAAAAGATCAACAAGATATTCTCCCGGGTCGCGGCCTGACCATGGCTGCTCAAGGGAGTGCCGAGATGCTGCAAGGCAGCATCGATGAAAGACGCATCGACATGGCTCGGGAGCTGCTCGCCCTTCTGGAGGCCGGCCGGAACGAACAGGCCGACGCGCAACTGACCCAGATGTGCGGCGAGATGGATGCCGCGCTGTTTCAGGAGGTCGGTCGCCTGACCCGCGAGTTGCACGAGGCGATGAACGGTTTTCTGCTCGACGACCGCGTCTCCGAGATTGCCCTGCACGAGATCCCCGATGCCGCCGAGCGACTGCGCTACGTGATCACGACCACCGAGCAGGCCGCGCACGCGACCTTGAACGCGGTCGAGAAATCCCTGCCGCTGGCCGGCGAACTCAGCAGTGGCGCGGAGACCCTGGGGGAGGCCTGGGATCGGTTTCGCGAGCGGCGCATGACGGTCAGCGACTTCAAGTCGATGAGCGAGGACATCAGCAGGTTTCTCGATCTGGCGCGCGGCCACTCCAAGGTGTTGCACGCGGAGCTTTCCGAGGTGTTGATGGCGCAGGGCTACCAGGACATCACCGGACAGATCATCAAGCGCGTCATCAAGCTGGTCGAGGATGTCGAAGGCCGGCTGGTGAACCTGGTGCGCATCACCGGCAGCCGTTATCAGCAACACAAGGATCATGACGATCCAGCGATCCTCGAAGGGCCGGTCGTGCCGGGCATCAACCAGGGCAGTGTCGTCGAGGGTCAGGATGATGTCGATGATCTGCTTTCCAGCCTGGGTTTTTAGGAGCGGACTATGAGTCTAGACGCGGATGACGAAATCCTTCAGGATTTCATTGTGGAAGCCAGCGAAATCCTTGAGCTGCTGTCGGAACAACTGGTCGACCTGGAACAGGCGCCGGATGACTTCGACCTGTTGAACGCGGTATTTCGCGGATTCCACACCATCAAGGGCGGCGCCGGTTTTCTGAATATCGACAACCTCGTCGAGATCTGCCATCGCGCCGAGGATGTGTTCAACATCCTGCGCCAGGGGCAGCGTCCGGTCGACGCGCAACTGATGGATGTCGTGCTTGAAGTGCTCGACGTGCTGAATGCGATGTTCGATGACATCCGTGCGGCGGTCGACCCCGAGCCGGCCAGCCGCGAGCTGATCCAGCGTCTCGACGAACTCGCCGTGCCGGTTGGCGAAAGCGCCGAGCCGGAAACGCGGGCGCCGGCGCAAGCCGAAGCGCCGGCCGCGCCGGACCCGGAACCCGCCACGGCGGGCGACGAGGCGCTCGACGAATTGCTCGGCCAGGTGGCCGATGGCAAGGCCGAGCCGCTGGTCGGCGGGGACGACATCTCCGAGGAGGAGTTCGAGAGCCTGCTGGACGAGCTGCACGGCAAGGGCCGTTTCACGCCGGATGCCGTCAGCGCGCCGGCGGCCGACGCGCCACCGGAGAAGCCGCCCGCCGCGCCGGCCTCGGACGACATCAGCGAGGACGAGTTCGAATCGCTGCTCGACGAGATGCATGGCAAGGGCAAGCCTCCCGGCGTCGCGGCCACGGCCGCCGAGGCCGTCGCCGCGAGCACGCCCGCGGAAGCCGCGCCCGCCGCGCCGCTGGAGACGCCAGCGCCGGTTGTCGCCGAAACGCCGAAGGCCGCGCCGCCGCCCAAGCCGGCCGCGTCGGCAAAGACCCCGCCACGCGAGCCGAGCGCGCCAAGACCGAAGACGAGCGCCGCCGAGACCACGGTGCGCGTCGATACCAAGCGCCTCGATGACATCATGAACATGGTCGGCGAGCTGGTGCTGGTACGCAACCGGCTGGCCACGTTGCGCGCCTCGGTCGAGGACGAAAAGGTACTCAACGCCATCGCCAACCTGGATGTGGTCACCTCCGACCTGCAACTGTCGGTGATGAAGACACGCATGCAGCCGATCAAGAAGGTGTTCGGTCGTTTCCCGCGCGTGATCCGCGATCTGGCGCGCAGCCTGGACAAGGAAATCGATCTGGAGATGATCGGCGAGGACACCGATCTGGACAAGAACCTGGTCGAATCACTCGCCGATCCGCTGGTGCACCTGGTGCGCAACGCGGTCGATCACGGCATCGAGAAGCCGGACGAGCGCGAGGCCGTCGGCAAGCCGCGCGTCGGCAAGGTGGTGTTGTCCGCCGCGCAGGAGGGCGACCATATCCTGTTGTCCATCCGCGACGACGGCAAGGGCATGGACCCGGACGTGTTACGCCGGAAGGCGGTCGAGAAGGGCATGATGGATGCCGAGAGCGCCGAGCGCCTGGACAACCGCGATTGCTATAACCTGATCTTTCAGCCGGGCTTCTCGACCAAGAGTGAGATCTCGGATGTCTCCGGGCGGGGTGTCGGCATGGATGTGGTGAAGACCCGCATCAGCGAGTTGAACGGCACCGTCGAGATCGATTCGGAGAAGGGCAAGGGCAGCCTGATCGTGGTCAAGCTGCCGCTGACGCTGGCGATCCTGCCGACCCTGATGGTGGTGCTCGGCGATCAGCCGTTCGCGTTGCCGCTGGCCAGCGTGGTCGAAATCTTCAATCTGCGTGACAGCCGCACGAATGTCGTCGACGGTCAATTGACGGTGCGCGTGCGCGATCGCGCCGTGCCGCTGTTCCACCTGCGCAAGTGGTTGATCAACGCCTACGACGCGGGCGATGGCGGCGGGCATGTCGTGGTGGTGAACATGAATGGCATGCAGATCGGCCTGGTCGTCGATACCCTGCTCGGCCAGGAAGAGGTCGTCATCAAGCCGTTGGGCGCGTCCTTGCAGAGTGTCGAAGGCATGGCCGGCGCGACCATCACCGGTGACGGCAAGATCGCGCTGATCCTCGACGTGCCGGGGTTGATGCGCCGTTATGCCAGCCGCTATTGAATGTGCCGTGAACGCGGAGCAGCGGCATGGATCTGTTGAGCATCATCGGCATCATCGTCGGTCTGCTGGCGATCATCGGTGGCAACGCGCTGGACGGCGGCCATATCGATGCGTTGCTAAACGGTCCGGCGATGGTCATCGTCTTCGGCGGCACGCTGGGAGCGATCCTGCTGCAGACGCCGCTGCCGGTGTTCGTGCATGCGATGCGTCAGGCCGGGCGGGTGTTCGTGACCCCTCGGCTGCCGCGGGAGGAATCCCTGAAGAAGCTCACCGATTGGGCGCAGAAAGCGCGCAGGGAAGGATTACTCGGGCTTGAGGCGGTCGCCAGCAAGCAGACCGATCCGTTCATCCGCAAGGGCATGGAACTGCTCGTCGACGGCGGCGAACCGGATGCCATCCGCGACATGCTGGAGGTCGAATTGGACAGTCAGGAACAGAACGATCTGATGGCCGCGCGCGTGTTCGAAAGCATGGGCGGCTACGCGCCGACGGTGGGCATCCTCGGCGCGGTGATGGGCCTGATCCATGTGATGCAGAATCTGGCGGACCCGGCGATGCTGGGAGCGGGCATCGCCACCGCGTTCGTCGCGACCATCTATGGCGTCGGCCTGGCCAACCTGTTCCTGCTGCCCTTCGCGAACAAGCTGAAGACCCTGGCGCAGGTGCGCTCGCGCTATCGTGAGATGGTCATCGAGGGCATCGTCGGCATCGCCGAGGGCGAGAATCCGCGCGCCATCGAGATCAAGCTGCGCGGCTTCCTGCACGGGTAATCGGTCATGGCGAGACGTCGCAGAAAACATCCCGAGCATGAAAACCTGGAACGCTGGTTGATCTCCTACGCGGATTTCATCACCCTGCTGTTCGCCTTCTTCGTCGTGATGTACGCGATATCCTCGGTCAACGAGGGCAAGTACCGGGTGTTGTCCGACACCCTGGTGGAGGCCTTCGACAACGGTGGGCGGAACGCGCCGATCGAGGTCGGCAGCGCGACATCGGCCGATCTGCTTGCCGACAAGGGCGGCGTCGATGCCGGCCTGGTGAACCTGGACGCGGCACTCACGCATCCGGAACCCACCGCGCCATTGCGGACCAGCGATGCAGCGCGCCAGCCGGCGGCGGATGCGAATCCGGCCTATGACCTGCTACCGGGGATAGAGGAGAAGTTGCGCAAGGCGCTGGGTGGCTTCATCGACCGTGATCTGGTCGAGGTCGACAATCACGGCGACTGGGTCAGCGTGGACATGAAGAGCAAGATGCTGTTTCGCACCGGCAGCGCGGTATTGTCACTGGATGCGCTGGCGGTACTCGCGAAGATTGCCCGGATACTGGCGCCGGACAGCCACGAGATACAGGTCGAGGGCCACACCGACAACGTTCCCATCCGCACGCGACAGTACCCGTCCAACTGGGAATTGTCGGCGGCGCGCGCCGCCAGCGTGGTGCACTTTCTGGCCGGCAAGGGCGTCGAACCCCGGCGCATGGCGGCGGTGGGCTACGGCGAATACCGGCCGATCGCCGATAACGCCACGCTGGAAGGCCGACAGAAGAACCGGCGGGTGTCACTGATCATATTGGGCCATGGCGTCGATCCCTCGGCGCTGCAACAGCGATGAACGGCGAGGTGGTCGGGGTATGAATATCTGGGCGGTGGCGAATCAAAAGGGCGGCGTGGGCAAGACGACCACCACGGTCGCGCTCGGTGGCCTGCTGGCGGCCTGGGGGCTGCGCACCCTGTTGATCGACATCGATCCGCACGGCTCGATGACCAGCTATTTTCGTTACGACCCCGAGGCCACCGACGACAGCACTTACTCGCTGTTCGATGCCTCGGTGAAGCGCTATCCGCTCGATCCCCATCGACTCGTGCATCCGACCGGCACCGAGGGTCTGGACCTGATCCCGTCGGCGATGCCGCTGGCGGCGCTCGAACGCCAGTCGGGCACCCTGAAAGGCATGGGGCTGGTCTTGAAGCGCGCCCTGAGCGAGTTGCGCGACGACTACGACTACGTGCTGATCGACTGTCCCCCGGTGCTGGGTATCCTGTTGATCAACGCGCTGGCCGCCTGCCAGCATCTGATCGTGCCGGTGCAGACCGAATTCCTCGCGTTGAAAGGCCTGGAACGCATGGTGCGCACGCTGCGCATGGTCAACCGCTCGCGGCCCCGTCCATTGCCGCATACCATCGTGCCGACCTTCTTCGACAAGCGCACCAACGCCTCGCGTGAAAGCCTGCATGTATTACAGACCTCCTACACCGACGAACTCTGGCCCGGCGTGATCCCGATGGACACGCGTCTGCGCGAAGCCGCCCGTGCCGGCCTGCCGCCAGGGGTGTACGATCCGCGTTCTCGTGGTGTTACCGCATATGCTGAATTACTGGACTACCTGCGTACCGATACGCGGGCGCTGGCCGCGGGAGGCTGATGGCGCGGGTTGTCATCCTTGCCGCCAGAACGTCGGATTTGGGCAGGTACGCCATGAGTGCTATTCTCGATGCATGCTCGACAGCGGCGCTGCGGCTGCGCATTCCCTACTGTCGCGGTAGATTACCCCTAAACCCGACAGCCTCCTTGGTATAATCTCATGTGTAAAATATCCAGACACCCGCAACAACCCGGCAGGGCCACCCATGAACCCGTCGGCCTGTTATTCCTCATTCTCGCTATTGCCATCCTTCCCGCTTGCACGGCCAGCCGGTCCACGAAGGCGGGCATGATCGACATCGGCCAGGAGCTTTCTCGCGAGGAATGCGACGGCTATCTCGACGAAAACGACCGTCGTGCCTGTCTCTCGCGGGTGGAGTCATCGTACAAGGCGTTGCGGCGGGAACGGGGTATCGAAGGCAGGTAGCGCTGACGTATCTGCTGGAGTCGCCGTGCCGCCAGCCAGTGATACCGAACGATCGATACCGGCAAATCCGAATCTCCTCGCGCGGCATTGCCCGTCATTCTCGTGTTCCGCCGGGCCTTCAAATATACTGTTTGGATGGCCGCGCTTTTTGTCCGAACCCGGACGGGCGCGGCGTGACCGACACGCTGTTGGAGAACAGGCTTTTCCAACCATTGGTACTGCCATATTTGGGGGCACGATGAGCGATTCCATGCTGATTACCAACGCCAGGCTGGTGAACGAGGGCGAGATCCACGAGGCGGATCTGCTGATTCGCGACGGTCGCATCGCCAGTATCGCGACGAGTATCGACGCGCCGGCGGGAGCCGGGGTATTCGACGCCAATGGCTTGCTGCTGTTACCCGGCATGATCGACGATCAAGTGCATTTCCGCGAGCCGGGCCTGACCTACAAGGCGGATATGGCGACGGAATCCCGCGCCGCGCTGGCCGGGGGCATCACCAGTTTCATGGATATGCCGAACACCAAGCCACAGACCGTCAGCGTCGACGCGCTGGAGGATAAATATGCGCTGGCCCAGGGCAGGGCGTGGGGCAATCACGCCTTCTACTTTGGTGGCACCAATGACAACCTGGACGAGATCCGCAAGCTGAGGCCCGACCAGACCTGCGGCATCAAGGTCTTCATGGGCGCCTCCACCGGCAATATGCTGGTCGATGACGAGGAAACCCTGCGCGGTATCTTCAGTGACGCGCCGATGCTGATCGCGACGCATTGCGAGGATACGCCGATGATCAAGGCGAACGAGGAGCGGTATCGCGCCGAGTATGGCGACGAGATCCCGATGCGCTTCCATCCGCTGATCCGCTCCGCCGAGGCCTGTTACAAGTCCTCCTCGCTGGCGATCGAACTGGCCAGCGCCTACGATGCCCGCCTGCATGTCCTGCATCTGACCACCGCCACGGAGCTGGAACAGTTCGAGGCGATGCCGCTGGGCGACAAACGCATTACCGCGGAAGCCTGCGTCCATCATCTGTATTTCGACGAGCGTGACTATGAGCGCCGCGATACCTTCATCAAGTGCAATCCGGCGATCAAGACCGAGCAGGACAAGTTGGCGATTCGCCAGGCGCTGGCCGACGGGCGAATCGATGTGATCGGCACCGATCATGCGCCGCACACGCTGGAGGAAAAGCTCTCGCCGAGTTATTTCAAGGCGCCTGCCGGCCTGCCGTTGGTGCAGCACGCCTTGCCGATGGCGCTGGAGCTGTATCACGACGAGGTGTTGAGTCTGGCGCAAGTGGTGGAGAAAACCGCCCACGCGCCGGCCGAGCTGTTCGGCATCGTCGATCGCGGCTATCTACGCGAGGGCTACTGGGCCGACCTGGTGCTCGTCGATATCGACAGCCGCGTGCGCGTCGAGCGGGAGAACGTGCTGTACAAATGCGGTTGGTCACCGCTGGAAGGCGAGGTGTTGCGCTCCGAGGTCATCGCGACCTGGGTGAATGGCCAGCCGGTGTATGCACATGGCCGGTTCAGCGGCGCGCCGGAGGGGATGCGCCTGGCGTTTCGACGCTGATGTATCGCCTCCGCCGCGTGTTCTCCGTTACTTTTTGATCTCCACGCCCTTCGCGGTTTTGTGCAGCCAGGCGCGGATGCGGCTGTCGAGCACATCGTCCATGTCGCTGAAGAAATGGTCGGCGCCGTCGATGCGGATCTGACGGTACAGCGCGTTTCCGGCCTTGCGCGCGGCGATACGTCGCGCGCGGGCGGTCTGCCTGACGGCGGGCAGATCTTCGCCGCCGAAGATGTCGAGCACCGGGATCTTCAGCTTGGCGATGGCTCGCAATACGCTGTCGTCGGGATTGTCGCCACCGGCGGACAGACCGATGGCGACGAAGGCGCGTATCGCCTCGGGCTGTTGTCGGGCGAGATAGCTCAGGCCCATGTCGGCGCCGAGGCTGTGGCCGATGAGGACGATGTTGAGGATGCCGCTGTCTTTCAATTGCGTGACCGCGGCGGCGATGCGCGGGCCGGCTTCGGTGATCAGCTGGCGCCACGCGGATGCCGGCGCGTCGCTGGCGGCCACCGGCATCTGTAGTGACAGGGTCATCCAGCCGTGTTCCGCCAGGTCGGTGCGCAACGGCCGGATGACGGTGGTTCGGTTCGGGTCGGCGCCCATGCCATGCAGGATGATCGCCGCGCCGATGGTTTTCGGGGTGTCGGCTTCGGTATGGATGGCGAGAAACCCGTGGCCGTCGGCACGCAGGGTGATCGCTTCGCCGATCAGGATGCTGTCCTCGATCTGCTCGCGGATGCGTGCCTCGCGGCTGAAGTCGGCGCCCAGCGACCGGCCGACAACTGCCAGCAGTATCAGTATTGGCAGCGCGCGGCACATGTCACGGCAACTCGTTGACCGCGACGCCGGCGATGCCGGTCGCATTCTCGAAGCCCTTGACCACCACGGTGTAGTCGCCGGGCGCCAGGGTCATCAGGATTGCTGATTCCAGTTCGTTGTCCGGCGCGAGACCGTTAGCCCGGATGATGTTCGCCGCCGAGGTGCTGCCCCAGTCGTCGTTCTCGCCGATCTTTTGACTGCCGGAGAACACCTCGAGTACCGGGTCGCTCAGCAGATTGCTCAGACCGGAAGAACCCATCGTCGGGCCGAAACCGCGCAGCACGACGCTCTTCTCGCCCCCGCTGATGCGGAAGCCGGCGATCAGTACCTTGTCGCCGCCATCGACGAAGGCGCGCGTGGCAATGGCTTGCAGGCGCATGTTGTCCGGTAGTTCCAGGTCGTCGACGGCCAGTCCGCCGACGCCGGTGCCACCATCGGCGCCACGCAGGATGACGGTATAGGGTCCGGCGGGCAGTACCCGGTAGATTGCGGCTTCCCTTGGATCGTCGAGTCCCAGGCCGGCATCGATGATGCGATCGACGTTCGGCGTGTTCCGCCAACTGTCGTTCTCGGCAAGCAGCGTGGCGCCGGAGAACAACTGGATTTCCGGGTCGTTCAACACGCCGCTGATACCCGCGCTGGCGAGCGAAGGCCCGGCGCCGCGCGCGACGATCTTTGCCTCTCCGGTGCCGCTGGTTTTGAGACCGGCGATGACTACCTCGTCACCGGTGCCGACCCAGGCACGCGACGCCAGGGTGCTGATGCGCGCCGCGTCCGCCGCGTTGCCGCGCAGGATATTCTCGATATCCTTGCCGGTGAGTTCGAAGCGACCGTAGAAGTCGGCCCCGGTTCTATTCGCGCAACTGGAGTCGCCGCCCCACAGGGTGCCGACGAGCTGCTTCGCGCTGTTGAACAGCGGGCCGCCGCTGCTGCCGGGTTCGGTGGTGCCCAGGTTCCAGTTGACATTCAACGGCGCGTCCAGGGAACGGTTGCCGAAGATATTGGCGATATCACTGATGCGGCCGAAGCTGATCTTCTTCAGGTCGCCCTGGGGGTGATGGATGGCGGTGACGCTGCTGTTGATGGCTTGGCGGTCGGTCGTCCAGGCAGCGAAGCGCGCGCCGCCTGGCGGGGTGTCCAGCAGCTTCATCAGGCTGTAGTCGGAAAAGCTTTCATGCGCCATCAGCTGCGCGCCGCCGGAGCGCGAGGTGAGGCTGGTCGGCGCCGCGCTGAAGCATTCGGCGCGGCGGAAGAACCAGTAGGTGATCAGCGAGGAGGCGGTCGCCTGATCGGAGATGCAGTGTTCCGCGCTGAGAAAAAACGGGGTCTGCGTGCTGTTGTCCAGATCATTGATCAGGGTGCCGGTGCACAGAAAACTGCTGCCGTTTTCGACATACACCATCTTCGCCACGCTGGTGCCGGTTTCGCCCCATGCCGCATCCTGACAGGCGATGTCTTCCTGGCAGAAGCCAGAGGCGTTGAGTTCTTGGAGATCCTTGGCGGTCGGCAGTACCACCAACTGCGAAATCCCGGAAATCGCCAGTTGGACCTTGCTTGGGTCGATGCCGGCCGGCAGGTAGATCTCGAGGCCGGCGCGTTCCCCCGGGATCACCGGTGACCAGTAACCCAGGTCGGCGGGCTTGTCGGGCCTGGCGCGGAAGTTCTGGTTCAACAGATGGTGGATCCGCCTGCCGGTCGTCATGTCGATGGCCTGGTTACCGGGTTTCGCGTTATCGCCCGGCACGTAGAAGCGCAGCTCGGCGCGTGCCGGAAGGGCGATGATCTCCAGCCGGAAACGGATGCCGGCCGCGCCCTCCGCGGCGACCTCGACACGCGCGAAATGGCCGCCATCGGCGCTGTCCGTCCAGTTCAGGCGCCCCTTTTCCTGGAGCGACTGGGCGGCTTTCGGGATGGCCCGCGAAAAGCCGATACGCATCACGCCGTTGGCACGTCTGCTCAGCCGGTTTTTCTCCGCCGGGGCGGCCGGCAGTTGGATGCGATACGGGCGGGGTAGTGCCTTTTGCGCGCTGGCCGTCTGCTTCAGATGCAGATCCGGGGCTTTTGCCGAGGCGTCCGCGTGTACCGGTTCGGAGGGGGCGGACAGGGCCATTGCGGCGCTCCATCCCAGCAGGCCGCCGATCAGCAGCAGGCAGGCCGACAGACGGTGCGGGGTTCGACGTGGGGCATGGTCGTTCATGTGGGTTTCCTTCCAGATTGATGCTTGTGCGTGCGAAACGGATATTCTACAGGTGAGCAGGGTGCGCGTTTGTGATATCCGGCCATAACCTTAAAAGAGACGTAACTACTCAGCTAACCGCTGAAATGCGCCAGCTCCGCGTTCAAAAATGGTCATTTACACTTGTAAACTCACATTTTTTGCCTTGATCTGACACATTTCAGCGGCGATCTGAGCAGTTACCCTTCATTTGATCTACTCGCTGAGTAGTTACAAAGAGACATACGATAAACCGGATTTCCTTCGCTGTCCCGGCGCTCGGGGCATCGGCTGATTCTCCGAAAGCTGAAAATCCCGGCGAAATCGGGTAAGGTGGCGGGCTTTATCCCAGAATCTGTCGGTATTGTACCGCTTTGACAACCGGAGAAGTTCCATGGCTGATAACCTGATCGCGCCGTCCATCCTGTCCGCTGATTTTGCCCGTCTCGGTCCCGAGTGCGTGGATGTGCTGAACGCGGGTACCGATGTCATTCATTTCGACGTGATGGACAACCATTATGTTCCGAACCTGACCATTGGCCCGCTGGTTTGTGACGCGCTGCGCAAGCATGGCATCGAAGCGCCGATCGACGTGCATCTGATGGTCAAGCCGGTGGATCGGATCATCCCGGATTTTGCCAAGGCCGGCGCGACCTATATCAGCTTCCACCCGGAGGCCTCCGAGCACATCGACCGTTCGCTGCAGCTGATCCGCGACGAAGGCTGCAAGGCCGGTCTGGTGTTCAACCCGGCGACACCGCTGGATTATCTCGACTATGTCATGGACAAGCTCGACCTGATCCTGCTGATGTCGGTCAACCCGGGCTTTGGCGGCCAGAGCTTCATCCCGTCGACACTGGACAAGCTGCGCCAGGTACGCAAGCTCATCGATGCCTCCGGCCGTGATATCCGCCTGGAGGTCGATGGCGGCGTGAAGGCCAATAACATCCGCGAGATCAAGGAAGCCGGCGCGGATATGTTCGTCGCCGGCTCGGCGATCTTCGGTGCCGGTGACGACAACGATCCGAACCACTACGACAGCATCGTCAAGCAGTTCCGCGAAGAACTGGCCAAGGCCGGCTGAGTCCGATGGCGATCAACAAACCCGAGATGGTGCTGATCGATGTGGATGGCACGCTGGTGGACAGCGTGCCGGATCTCGCCTGGTGTGTCGACGAGATGATGCGCCAGCTGGGTCGCGAGCCCTGGGGTGAGGCCGAGGTACGCAACTGGGTCGGCAACGGCGTCGAGCGACTGGTACGCCGCGCCCTGACCGGCCGGCTCGATGGCGAGCCGGACGAGGCCGATTTTCAGCGCGCCTACCCGATCTTTCTCGATCTGTATGCCGAGAACACCTCGAAACGTTCGTTGTTGTATCCCGGCGTGCGCGAGGGGCTGGACTACCTGGCCGAGACCGGCAGCCCGATGGGCTGCTTGACCCACAAGGCCGAGCAGTTCACGCTGC
>JALULB010000080.1 GCA_027041035.1 Sedimenticola sp.
ATCTGGCTCTTGCCCGCGCCCGGCTTGCCGCGCACCAGCAAGGGCCGACCGGCGGCATGGGCGGCCCACAGGGCATGGCAGTCGGCTTTTTCGAACTGGTGGTGCAGCGATCGCTCGGGGATGGAGACCTGGAGGTCTTTCGGCAGGAAGTCTTCAAGCATCGGCATGGCGTGGCTCCTGGTATTCGAGTTCTTTAAAGAGTGCCAACTGGTCGAGCAAGTCGATCTGGCTCTCGCGCGTCGGCGGGCGATGACGCGGTGGTGGATCGTCATCGCAGACGACGAACAGCAGGCGCCCGGCCCACTGTTCCCGCGCCTTGGGATACCAGTCGGCATTGCGCAACTCGTCCATGAAGGATTTACCGACGATGTAGTAGATCGGCGCCCGCCGGACCCGGTACTGGGCCTTCGCCCGGGTCGCGATCATTTCCACCAGTCTGGCGCTTTCGTCCTTCTCCGGTTTCCTGCCGATCAGGTCTTGAAAAATCGTCAGCAGCAGGGTGTCGTCCACCGAAGCCCGCGAGGCGTCGAACAGCAGTACATCGTTAACCTCGCACGAGGGCTTGACGCGTTTTTCTTCGTTGTCGAACTCGTAGGATGGAGGAATCACCCGCTTGGCGTCGGCGGTCAGGCTGCGCGAGACCACCACCTCGCTGAAGCGGCGCTCTTCCAGCACCCAGGTGTGGGACAGCTTGCTGGCGTTCTCGCGCAGGATACGGCGGCGATTCTGGAACCACCAGTGCTTGTCGATGCTGTTGAGCAGCAGCAGCGAGCAGAGTTTGTCGGCCTGGAGATAGCATTCCCGCCAAAGTTGGGTGGACAGGCTGGGCAATCGGCGCAATGCCTTGACGACCCGGGTCACGGTGGCGACGGCATCGGCCGCTTCGTCTTGATCCAGCAAGGCTTCGGCAAGGCCCTCGTCCGATGACTCCGCGAGTTCCTCCTTCAGCGCATCCTTCAGGCGCGGCGGCTTCAGTTCGGCGCACAGGGCCTCACGCAGCGCCGCGCGGAAACGCTGGTGTTCCTTGTCCACGGCCTCTTCCAAGGTTGCCAGCACGGCATCCAACCGCTTGCTCAATAGCCGCTCCGGGTCGGGGTCGTGCAGGCCTTGTGTTTTTTTGTCCAGCAGCGGGGCGATGACGCCGTTCCACGCGGCCTCGATGCGTTGCCACAGCGCCGTTTTGCAGAGCGTGTCGCCGTCAGTCTCTGACAGTTTCAGGTGCCTGGCCAGCAAGCCTCTTTCCTTGCGCGCCTCAGCGGTATCGGCGTGCCAGAAGTCCCGTATCGGCTGTTCCTGCTTCAGGTCCATGTCCGCCGTCAGGCGCAGCGGCACCAGTTCCGTGTATTCTTCCTGCTGTTGGTATTCGTGCAGCCGGATCAGTTCATACAGGCACCAGGCGGAGCGGAAATAGCCCGGCGAGAGGAACAGAAACACCACCGGCATCGATACCAGGTCTTGCATGAATTCCGTCAGGCTGTCGCCGTCCCCGGTGCCTTTTTCATCGTAGATCAACGGGTAGCCACGATCATCACACAGGCGTTCGAGGCTTGCGCGGGCGGTCTTTCCGTCTTCGTTGTTGCAGCGGTAGGAGAGATAGAGCTGTATCCGTTTCTGCTGGCTATCGGTATCCATGTGAACTCACTCCTGATGTAACAGCGATCCCCAGCGAGGAATTGTAATCACGAGACCGGGCTTCGCGATAGCATAACCCAGTCGGCCGCTTTACTGGAAACCACACGGTTGATCGGGACGAACTCGGGGTTTGAGGATGCTCGAAGAATCCGGGCATCGCGGCAGCGCCGCCGTCGGACTAAAGTCCGACCCACAGGCAAGTATCAGAGATTCGACAGAGAGATCAGCTTAAGACGGGGTGAGCGGAATTAGAATGTCCAGTGGACATTCTAATTCCGCGAACGCATGGCCATGGATGGCCGGGCCGGAGCTTCCATTACCGCTGAAATCGCGCCAGGGATGGCGACTCAAATCCAAACCGAAGACCCGGAACCGGCAACGGTTCGAATCCTCTCTGCGAGGCAGGAGAATACCTCAGCCGGGAGATGCCTGAAGCGACACCAGAGAAAAACAATAATTGGTCGGGGCGAGAGGGTGAGCGAAAATCGAATGTCCAGTGGACATTCGATTTTCGCGAACACACGGCCAAGGATGGCCGGGCCGGGGCTTCCATTACCGCTGAAGTCGCGCCAGGGATGGCTACTCACAGACAGACAGGAACTCCGAACGATAACGGTTCGAATCCTCTCTGCCAGATCAAACAGGAACTCAGGGGGTGATGCCAGAATCAGCACTTGAGAAAAACGAATATGGTCGGGGCGAGAGGGTGAGCGGAATTAGAATGTCCAGTGGACATTCTAATTCCGCGAACGCACGGCCATGGATGGCCGGGCCGGAGCTTCCATTACCGCTGAACTTGCGCCAGGGATGGCGACTCATAGACAGATAGGAACGCCGAACGATAACGGTTCGAATCCTCTCTGCCAGATCAAACAGGAACTCAGGGGGGTGATGCCAGAATCAGCACTTGAGAAAAACGAATATGGTCGGGGCGAGAGGATTCGAACCTCCGACCCCCGCAACCCCATTGCGGTGCGCTACCAAACTGCGCTACGCCCCGATCAGAACCCGGCATGCTAGGGATTTATCCACGAGCTGTCAAGTCGTCGTGGCTTTGTTCAGCCCTTCAGAATAACCAGGACTTCTTCCAGTTCGGCGAGCAACTGCTTGATGATCTCGTGGCTCTGTATGCGGTCGGCGGCGGGTGATTCGTCGGAGAGTTGCTGGCGCGCGCCGCCGATGGTGAAGCCCTGTTCGTACAGCAGGCTGCGGATCTGGCGCACGACCATGACATCGTGGCGCTGGTAGTAGCGTCGGTTGCCGCGTCGCTTGACCGGTTTCAGTTGCGGGAATTCCTGCTCCCAGTAGCGCAGCACGTGCGGTTTGACCGCGCACAGCTCACTGACCTCTCCGATGGTGAAGTAACGCTTGCCGGGGATGGGCGGCAGTTCAGTTTTTGAATTCGTCGCGTCCAGCATATGCCTCTACCCTTGCCTTGAGTTTTTGTCCGGGGCGAAAAGTGACCACGCGGCGGGCGGATATCGGGATCTCCTCACCGGTTTTCGGGTTTCGGCCGGGGCGCTGGCGTTTCTCGCGCAGGTCGAAATTACCGAAGCCCGACAGCTTGACCTGCTCGCCGCGTTCCAGCGCCTGACGAATCTCCTCGAAGAACATCTCCACCATGTCCTTGGCTTCACGTTTGTTGAGTCCCAGTTCATCGAACAGGTGCTCGACCATATCTGCCTTGGTCAATGCCATGATCTGTCAGTCCCTCAATGAAATACCCAGTTTCCGCGACAGCCCCGCCAGGATGTCCTGGCAGAGTTCGTCGACTCGTTCATCAATCAACGTTTCAGAATAATCCTGTAAAATCAGACTTAAAGCAAGGCTTTTTAGCCCGGACTCTATATTTTCCCCGGTATAAACATCGAATAGCCGCACGTCCCGCAACAGCGCTCCCCCGACCTCGCGAACGACTGCCTCGACCTGTCCGTATTCTATGCCCTGATCCATCACCAAGGCAAAGTCCCTGCGAATTGCCGGGAAACGCGACAACGGCTGGAAGGCGGGTATCCGGCCGCCATCCAGCGCTTCCAGCAGCAGTTCGAACAGGCAGACTCCGGACGGCAGGTCCAGGGCCTTCTCCAGGCGCGGATGCAGCGTGCCGACCCAGCCGACGAACCGCTCGCCACGCAGGATTCTGGCGCTCTGGCCGGGATGCAATGCCGGGTGTTCGGCGGCTACGAAGCGGCATTCGTCGGCCACCGCGTGGATCTTCAGCAACGCCTCGACATCGGCCTTGATGTCGAAGAAGTCGACCTTCTCGCCGGGCAGGCCCCATTGCTCGCGCTCGCGGGTACCGCACACCAGGCCGCCGAGTACCGCTTGCTGGTCGATCTCGTCGCCGGAGCGGCGGAAGCGCAGGCCGGTCTCGAACAGCCGCACGCGGTTCTGCTGACGCGCCAGGTTATAGCCGGCGGCCAGCACCAGGCCGGGCCACAGCGAGGTGCGCATCACCGACATGTCCGCCGAGATCGGGTTCGCCAGGGCGATGGTTTCGTCGTCCGGTGCCAGTTGCCGCTGGATCTCGGGGCTGACGAAGCTGTAGGTGATGGCCTCCTGATAGTCCCGGTCGACGAGCAACAGGCGGGCGCGCTGTATCGGGGTGTGGCTTTCCGGCGTCGGGTGCATGCGCATCACCGAGCTGGCGCGCTGGTCCGGGATGTTCTCGTAGCCGAAGATGCGCCCGACCTCCTCGATCAGGTCGGCCTCGATGGCGATATCGAAACGGTGTGGCGGAGGCGTCACCGTCCAGCCGTCGGCGGCCGCTTCGACCCGCATCTCGAGACGCCGGAGGATATCCCCGACCGTCTCCGCCGGCACGCCCACACCGAGCAGGCGTTCGATGCGTTGTGCGCGCAATGCGATCGGCCGGCGCGCGGGCAACGCCGTCGCTTCGGCCGCCTCGACCAGCGGCCCGGCCCGGCCGCCGGCGATCGCCAGGATCAGGGCGGTGGCGCGTTCCATCGCGCGCGCCGGCAGGCTGGCATCGACACCGCGCTCGAAGCGGTGCGACGAATCGGTATGCAGGCCGTAGCCGCGCGCCCTGCCGGCGATCGCCAGCGGCGCGAAATGCGCGGCTTCGAGCAGGATGTCGCGGGTATCGGCGGAAACCGCCGAGTCCGCGCCACCCATGAT
>JALULB010000081.1 GCA_027041035.1 Sedimenticola sp.
TGGTGGCGTCAGGACTGTGGGATGTTTTGGTGGCGCTGGCACAGTAGTCCAGTTGGCCAGTAGGGCGTTTTAGATTGTTGAGCAGACTCTATTTAACGAAAAAGATCGGAAAAATAGACCGATTCCCTGCTGCCGCAGTAGATTACTCCTAAACCCGGCAGCCTCCTCTCCATCACGCTGCGTCTGGAGGATCGCTATGTGGACATCATCGGCGAACGCTACGACGTGGCGATCCGCATCACCGAGCCCGACGACTCGTCGCTGATCGCGCGCAAGCTCGCCGACAACCCGTTCGTCATGGTCGCCTCGCCGGATTACCTGGAAAAGCACGGCCAGCCGCGCACCCTGGCCGAACTGGAGAGGCACCGCTTCGTGGTCTACGGCAACGACAACGGCGTGGTGCAAAGCTGGCGTTACCGCGACCACGCGGAGATCAAGACCTTCTCGGTGAATGCGTGCATTACGGTCAACGACGGGGAGGTGCTATTGCAAGCCACCCAGGACGGCATGGGTATCTCGCTGGCCGCGCGCTTTGGTCTGTGTGAAGCGCTGAAGAACGGCTCGCTACTGCCAGTGATGCCGGCACTCGATCTGGTTCCCTATGCGCCGATCCATATCATGTACCCGAGCCGTCGCCACTTGCCGAACAAGACCCGCCTGTTCATCGAGCGAATGCTGGACTACGTCGGACAGCCGGCGTTCTGGATCGATTGAACGCCGCTAGGAGTCTGCCGGATTATGGGGGATCGTAGCGAGAAGGTGGGAGAGCGAGGCCAAATGTTTCCGGTTTTGAGGCGCATAGTGGGCCTATGTAACGAAAAAACGGGGATATTTGGGCCGCTCTCCCATCTTCGCAGTAGATTTATCCATAATCCGACAAGCTCCTAGAAGTCTGCCGGCTATGCCAACAACTCGCGTACCAACGCGGTGGCGAAGCTGCCACGCGGCAACTCGAAGCTCAGTCGCAGGCTGTCCCCGTCGAGCGCCCATTCCAGATCGGCGACGCGCGCGCGCAGCGCGCGTCGGTCGGCGCTGGCCCGCGCGTTCTCCAGGCCGGTTCGCCATTCCGGCCAGTCGGCCAGCACGCGTGTTTCCAGCGCGAGTGCCTCGCCCTGGGTCTTCAGCGGACCGTCACCATACAACGGACCGCTGGGATGGATATCGAATGCCGCCAGGCGCTGCGCGATCTCGGCGTCCGGCGACTCGCAGACGAAGCCGGAGCGGGAGCCGTCCAGCGCCATGTAATCGCCCGCGATGGCGGTCGCCCAGTTGCCCAGGCGCACGCGCTCGGCAAGCACCTGGTTGAACAGCAGCGAACGCGCGGCGGAGAGCATCATGCCGGCGCGGTTCCGCTGGCGGGGCCGCTTGCCGCTGGTGAACATGCGCAACGCGCCGTACAGGTTGCTGCCGCGCCGGCCGAAGCGTTGCGCGCCGAAGTAGTTCGGCATGCCGATACGCCGCATCGCGTCGATGCGCTCGGCGATGTCCTCGGGATCGCCGTCGAAATCCCGCACCGTCAGCTGGAAGCGATTCGCCCGCAGCGCGCCGCGCTTCAGCTTGCGCCCATGCCGATGTGCTTGCAGCACCTGCATGGCATCGCTGTCCAGTCCACTCCAGTCGGGTTCGACCTGGTTGATCAGCAACAGGCTGAACCATTGCGTGGTCACGGCGTTGCGATCCTTCTGCCCGGCAAAACCGATGTCGCGCTGGCGCACGCCGCTGAAGCGGCTCAGGCGCTGCACGACATCCTGGGTGTTCAGGCCGGTCTTGCGTACCTGCAACAGCACATGCTCGCCGCTGCCATCCGGTTCGATCGGCAGTCGCTCGTCGACGACAAAGTCCTCGAAACGCGCGCGCAGCACGCCGCGCGCGCGCGGCTCGCCGAAGGCATGCGGCAACGCGGAGACGACATCATCGTAGGGGAATTCGTCGGAATGTGACGCGTCGGGAGAGTTCATCGGATAGGCCCGCCAAAAAGCTGGCAGCCTAACCGATTTCAGCGTTGGCGGGAATCAGCCGGCGACCGGCGGCGCCGGTTTCGGAGCATTCTTCGGCACCTGGTTGGCGAAGCGGGTCGCGTAGTGGAACACGTCCTCGGCGCAGACATCGATGCAGCGACCGCAATTGGTGCAGTGCTCGGCCATGATCACCGGGCCTATGCCCTTGGCCTCGCCCTTCAGCGCCGGGCGGATGACCTGCGGCTCGGGACACACCACGAAGCAATCCATGCAGTCGTCGCACTGCGCGCGCTTGTCGGCGGTGACGCGCACCACGCTGAGCTTGCCGGGCAGGCTGTAGAAGGCGCCGACCGGGCACAGCCGTCCACACCAGCCGTGCTTGCTGATGAACAGATCGAAGATGAATACCGCGAAGATCACCGCCCATGCAAAGCCCATGCCGAAGATGATGCCGCGATGCATCATCGATACCGGGTTGATCAGCTCCCAGGCGAGCGAACCCGAGAGCATCGCGACCACCAGGGTCGCGCCGAGCATCCAGTAGCGGGTGTTCTTGTCGATCGCCACGCCGCTGCCCTTGATGTTCAGCTTGCGCCGCAGCCAACTGGCCAAGTCGGTGACCAGGTTCACCGGACACACCCATGAGCAGTAGCTGCGTCCGCCGACGATCATATAGAAGCCGAGCACGATGGCCGCGCCGAGAAATGCCGTGGATATCGGCAGCATGCCGGCGACCAGGGTTTGCAGCAGCACATAGGGATCGGTCAGCGGCAGCACGTCCAGAGTCAGGCTGGAGGCCAGGTTGCCCTTCACCAGCCACAGGTCGAACCACGGCCCGAGCAGAAACAGGAACAGGATGCCGAACTGGCTGATACGCCGCAGAATCAACCACTTGTGCGCGCCAAGCCAGCCCTTGACCTGAATCGCCTCGGCACCGGGCGTCGCGATACTCTGTTTTGCATTCGCCATCACAAGCCTCCTTTCCGGTTCAGGGTATCGAGAGGATTCGCGCTGAACGGGCTGTCGGCCTTGTTCGCCGCATCGCCGCCCTTGTCGTTCTCGGCCTTTTCGATCAGACCCTTGCCATAGTAGTCATAACTCTCGCCCTCGGGCAGATTGAAGCGATGCTTTACATCCGGCGTCACCAACGCCTCGCCGAGCTTCTCCTTCTCCTTCCAGCCGAGCCGGTAGGTTTCCTGCATCTTGCCCTTTACCAGATCGTACGGCAGCACCTTGATCGCCGCCTCGGTGAGAATGCAGGCGCGCTCGCATTTGCCACAGCCGGTGCAATCCGACGAATGCACCACCGGGATGAACAGCGCATGCATGCCGCTGCGCTTGTTGTGTTGCAGTTCCAGCGTGATCGCCTTGCCGCGTACCGGGCAGACGTTGAAGCACACCTCGCAGCGCAGTCCCTGATAAGCGATGCAGGCCTCGTGGTCGGAGATCAGCGCCAGGCCCATGCGGGAATCGTTGATGTCGGTCAACGCGTGATCCAGCGCGCCGGTCGGACAGGCGGCCACGCACGGGATGTCGTCGCACATCTCGCAGGGCGCCTCGCGCGCGGTGAAGAACGGCGTGCCGACGGTCACCGCGTCGCCCAGTTCGGCGAGACTCAGGGTCGGATAGGGGCAATCGCGCACGCACAGACCGCAGCGTATGCAGGCGGCGTTGAACTGCTCTTCGTCCAGCGCGCCGGGTGGCCGTAGCGCCGGCGCGGGTACCCCGTTCGCGACACGCGCATAACCGCCCAGGCCGAGCGCCGCGATGCCCACCGCGCTGGCCGTGCGCGCGGTATCCATGAGGAATTTCCGTCGCGTGATAGCGTGTTTCTTCTCAGCCATGGCTCTCTCCCCGTCAGTGTGCCGTCACCGCACCCGTTGATTCATCGTTCTCGCCGCTCTCGCCGTCATCGAATTCATGGTAGACCAGCGAGGTGGAGATCACCCCGGCGACATCGGCGAGCTTGCTGATCGTATCGATCGCCAGCTGCTCCTCGGTGTCCTCCACGGTGACCACCAGGCGACCGTCATCGGTCACCGAATGCACCTCGGTGCCCGGCATCTCGCGCAGCAACTCGGCGACGCCCGCCGCCTTCTCGCCGCGCGCATGCACCAACACGCCACAAACATTGTACCGACTCATATCGATTCCTCTTACAAAGTGCCCAGAACGATCGCCTGGGTGGGGCAAACAGACAGGCAGGCGCCACAGCCATTGCACAGCGCCCGATCGAGATCGATTATCGCACGTCCGCCGGTTTGCAGCCGGAAGCGAATCGCGCGTGTTTCGCAGCTATCGCCGCAGGCGCGGCATACGACGCCACGCGCCGACAGGCAGTCGCCACTGACTTCCGCCCGCAACGACCAGGCGTTCTCCGCCGTCGGCTCGTCCGCGTGCAGTGCACCGGGTTTGCATGCCTCCAGGCACGCCATGCAGAAGGTGCAGCCGGCCGCGCTGAAATCCGTCCGGGGGAAACCGCCGGAACCCCGCGTCAATATACCCTCCGGGCAGGCCGGGATACACGCGTCGCAACGCGTGCAGCGCTCGATGAAAGCGGCTTCCGGCAGCGCCCAGGGCGGACGAAATTCCGGCTTGCGTCCGGCCATGTCGCCACGTAACAACTGGCGCCGGCTGATTGCCTGGGTTTCGTTATCCGGATTGCTGATCGTCATCGCAAAAGTCTGGTATAAATGCGTGACGAAAACCATAACGTAGATCAATCGAAGCATAGATCGCCCCCACCGCCGGCACGAATTGGCTTATAGTGGGACGCAACGAATAAAAGGATGGAAGC
>JALULB010000082.1 GCA_027041035.1 Sedimenticola sp.
GATGAGGTGTATGGCAGCCCGTGCTCGCCCAGGCTGCCATACACCTCATCGGTCGACACATGCAGAAAACGAAAATCCGCGTTGCGGCTTTCATCGAAATAGCGCCGCGCCGCGTCGAGCAGCACATAGGTGCCGAGCACGTTGGTACGGATGAAGGCCTCCGGACCCTCGATCGAGCGATCGACATGGCTCTCGGCGGCGAAGTTGACGATCGCATCCGGCCTGTACTCGGCCAGCAGGCGCTTCACCAGCTCGCTGTCGCCGATATCACCCTTGATGAAACGATGCCGATCTTCATCCAGCCCGCTCAAGGTATCGAGATTGCCGGCATAGGTCAGCGCATCCAGATTGATGACCCGGATGCCGTCCATTTCCAGCAGATAACGAACGAAGTTACCCCCGATGAAGCCGGCACCGCCGGTGACCAGCAGGGTTTTCATCCCGACGGACACCGTCAGAACGGGATATCGTCATCGAAGCCGTCGCTGCCGCCGGAGGGCTGCGGGGTAGACGGCGGCATGCCGCCGCCTCCGCCGGCACCTCCACCGCCACCACCGCCGCCGGAAGAGGCAGGCATGGACGATCCGCCAAACTCAGCCTCGCCACCACCACCGCGACCGCTGAGCATCTGCATGTTGTCGGCGACGATCTCGGTGGTATAGCGATCTTGACCGTTCTGGTCCTGCCATTTACGTGTTTGCAGCTTGCCCTCGATATACACCTTCATGCCTTTTTTCAGGTATTCGCCGGCGATCTCACCAAGGCGACGAAACATCACCACGCGGTGCCATTCGGTACGTTCCTGGTTCTGGCCAGTATTCTTGTCCTTCCAGGTTTCCGAGGTGGCAACGGTGATGTTCGCCACCGCGCCGCCATTCGGCATATAACGCACCTCCGGGTCTTTACCAAGATTCCCGATCAGAATGACCTTGTTTACACTGCCTCTGGACATAGAAAATTCCTGTTACTGAATAAATGACATGCGAATCCGGGAGTTCCGGCGCAATAGGCTCAAGCCGGCAAGATGCCGCGCATACGCAGTATCGCGATGATCTCGTCGACGTTGTCTTCGACCGAATCCTTGCCGCTATCCACGCGCAGCTCGGGGTTCAACGGATCCTCGTAAGGCGAACTGATACCGGTGAAGTTCTGGATCTCGCCCTGACGCGCGCGCTTGTACAAGCCCTTCGGATCGCGCTGCTCGCAGACCTCCAGACCCGCGTCACAGAAGATCTCTATGAACTGTCCATGTGGAAACAGGCTGCGCACGCTTTCCCGATCCGAGCGCAACGGCGAGATGAATGCGGTCAACACCAGCACACCGGCCTCGACCAACAGTTTCGCGGTTTCACCGACCCGGCGCAGATTCTCATGCCGGTCCTCCAACGTGAAGCCAAGGTCCGAGCACAAGCCATGGCGCACGTTGTCGCCATCCATGACATAGGTCCGGCAGTTCATTTTGAACAGCCGTTCCTCGGTGGCGTGCGCCAAGGTCGATTTCCCCGATGCCGACAGGCCGGTGAACCACAGCACCACACTCTTGTGACCGTTCATATGCTCCCGATCAGCACGTGATACCAGACTTTTGTGCCAGGTGATATCGGTGGCTTTGCGTTCCATTCGGACAATACTCCTAGGTTGACAGACAGCGCCGCCAATCCGGATAGACAGCGGAAAACACCAGAAACTCGGGATTCAATAGAGAATCCTTCGTATTATACCGGAATCGCTTCAGGTCCAGCGTGGTCACTTGCCCACCGGCCTGTTCCACGACGCACTGCGCGGCGGCGGTATCCCATTCAGAGGTGGGTCCCAGCCGGGGATAGATATCCGCCGCGCCTTCGGCCACCAGGCAGAACTTCAGGGAACTGCCCATCGACAACAAGTCGCTGTCGGCAACGCAGTCGACGAAGCTGCGCAGTGATTCGGTGGCATGCGACTTGCTGCCAACAATGCGCACCGGCTTGTGCAAGGTACCGGATACCCGAATCGCCTCCAGCGCGCCATCCCCCCCTTGCTTGAACGCACCGCCACCGGCGACGCCATAGTACAGGGTCGATATGGCCGGCGCATAAACGACACCCATCGTCGGGTAACCGTCCTCGATCAAGGCGATATTCACGGTGAACTCATGGGTACGCTTGACGAACTCCTTGGTGCCATCCAGGGGATCGATCAACCAGTAGCGTTTCCAGCCACGACGCTCGTCCCAGGGCAACGCCGCCGACTCCTCCGACAGTATCGGAATATCCGGTGTCATGGACGCCAGTCCCGCGACGATGGATCTGTGCGAGGCCAGATCCGCGTTCGTCAACGGCGAGTCATCCGCCTTCTTCTCGACCGAGATGTCATCGGCATCATAGATCTTCATGATCTCCCCGCCCGCCTCGCGAGCGAGCTGGACCAAACCCTCAATATCGATATCCCGCATGGATTCACTGCTCATATTCAATCGATTCATACTGCCACGAACGGCGGCAATCTCCACATGCAAAAAAGCCCCGCCTCCCTTGGGAAGCGGGGCCTTCCGGCCTTAAGTCAGATCACTCGGATCAGGCTTCTTTGTTGTGCCGCGTCCAGGCAACCAGACCGACCAGCATGGCCAGCAGGATCAATGCCCACTCGGACAGGGTCGGAACGCCGGTGGCGCTGCCGCCGGCACCGATCGGAGCCGCGATAGTCAACGCAACGGTATCACCCGTACTTGCGTTAGAACCCGCTGCCGGGCTCTGAGATATCACCGTGCCAACCGGCAATGCGCTGGGCACCGATGCCGAGGACACATTCAAGCCAGCGGCGGTCAACGTTGCCGTCGCGGCCGCCTGGGTGTTGCCCACGACATTCGGAACGACGATCGGACCCGTGGAAACCACCAGGTTCACGGCACTGCCGCCCGCAACGGAAGCACCCGCCGCCGGGGATTGGCTGATAACGTCGCCATTCGGAACGGTTGCGCTACCCGCGTTGGTAACCGCACCGACCACCAAGCCCGCGCCGGTAATTGCCGCCGTGGCATTGGCCTGACTCTGACCGACGACATTGGGCACCGTGGTTGCCAGATCGATCTGAACCGGCGCTGCCAGCAGGGTGTAGCCGGCGGCAGTGGAGCTGGCGCTGTAGTTCAGCGTGGTACCCGTAAAGCCGGCGGTAGTGGTGAAGTTCGCGGTAAACAGCGGGTTGACCGGCTCGTTACCAACGCCCGGCCAGTTGGAGCCGACATCGATCCATGAAACCAGGACCACGCGGTCGGTCGCCGCGTCCCCGTCTTCGTTACCGGCATCGGCCTGCTCTGAGACCGGCTGAGCACCGCTCGCGAATATGTTGGTCAAGCTGACGAACGTCAACTGAGATGAATCATAGTGGATGCGCAGCCCCACACCGCTGGTCGTTTCATCCTGGGGATTCTGCGAATTATATGCGGCATTGAAGCTGACGTTGGTCGATGCCGCGACCGCTTGCGTCGCCGGCGTGGAGGTGATCACCTGCTCCGCCGCAAAAGCGCCTGAAGAGGCCAACAGCAGCGCGGCCCCAATTACACGTAAAAATTTCATATCTACCCTTCCTTTATTCCCAAACCAAGTACGAAAACCCAAGAGAGCATGCCCGAATGGCAACAAACCAACAAAGCGATTCATTACCCGGCATATTCAAAAAAGTGCAATTTTCGCGGTAACTTACCCATCCATCATGACGGGATTTATGATACCCACGTCAGAATTATGAACCATGGATCGCAATAATACAACAGTCATCCGCTCTGGATGCAAAAAAAGTGTCTCCTTTCACACTCATGTGTCGCTAATACGCAACAATCATGCTATATCAGAGATCAGAGGCCAACCCCGGCGGCCCAGGCCTCGACCAGCGCGGAAGTGGTATTTGTTGCATTGGGCGCAAGCGCGCTCTGGATCAGTGCAGGACCGCGAAAACCAAACATATAACGAATAATGATGATGCCGTCGGTCAATGCGTCCACCGCGCCGTTTCCATCGGCATCCAGCGTCGGGTTCAGTCCCGCCATGTGTGTTTCGATCGCCGGGCCATCGGCCGTCGCGTCCGGCGCGATGGCGCTTTGGATCAACGCCGGACCGAGAAAGCCGAACATGTAGCGGATAATGATGATCCCATCCGTCAATGCATCGACGACACCGTTACCATCGACATCGAAACCTTGGGCCCCACCCGCGAAGGGATCATGCCGCAGCGCGATATTCAAACCGTTCGCCGCGATAAAGGCATCGAGATCCTCGTCACCGTCCAGATCGCCAAGGGCAACGGCACGCCCCTTGACAGCTGGTAACGCGATACTGCTGTCGGTGAAGTTAGCCACGCCGTCGTTATACAGCACCTTGTTCGTCCCGCTATCGCTGACAACGAAGACGTCGCTGCCGCCCGCCGAGTCGATGTCGCCGATAGCGGCATCCCAACCATCCGATACGATGCCCACGCCACTAGACGGATTGAAGGTTCCATCACCCACCCCGCTCCAAAGCAGGTTACTTCCGGAGGTAACCCCAAAAGCATCGATATTCCCATCCCCCGTCAACTCGCCCAATGCGACCTTACGCACATTTCCACTGGGGTTGTTAAGGAAATTACTCGAATTGAATTGACCATGATTCGCCGGATCATTGATCCAGGCGCGTATCTCGCCACTCGGCGTCGAAGCCCCCCGGATACCTGTGATCAGCAGATCAAAAAGTCCATCGTTATTGACATCCTCGATGACAACGGTCGCGCTTTGATTGTTACCGGCCGAAAGCGCCTGTGGCGCCGCATTGAACTGGCAAGGCACCGCATTGCCATCGCCCACATTGAGCCAGACTTGGTCGGGTGAGCCAAAGTTCGCAATGACCACATCCGGGCAGGCGTCGTCATCCAGTTCGACGGCGGCAACCCCGAGACTCTGACTCGTTCCACCACTCCCGAGCACGGTTCCGCTATCGCTAAAAATGCCATTGCCGTCATTCAGCCACACGCGGTTAGGCCCGCCACTGCCATTCGCGACAACCGCGTCCAGATCACCATCCTGATCGAAATCCGCCAACGCCACGCCCTGAGAGTCTTCGTTTGCAAGTGACTGGATAAGCTGAAACTGCATGCCGGGGTTGTTTCTCAGCACGCTATTCGCGCCACTGCTGGCGACGAAAGCATCCAGATCGCCATCGCCGTCGAGATCACCAAGCGCCACGGCATTGCTCAGACTGGCCGTTGTCATGCTCTGGCCAGCGACAAAGTTGCCGATATCGTTCTGGTTCAACCAGATGTGGTTCGGTTGCGTGCGCGTGGCGCCCGCGCCGACAAAGATATCATCCGCCCGGCCATCGTTATCGAAATCGCCCAAGGCCGCCGAAGAGCTGTATGAAACACCAAAATTCAAGCCCGCGGCCACGAAATTGATCGTGCCCGGCGTACTCGTATTCAACCAGATCTTGTCCGCGCCATTGCTGAAGTCGTTCGCCACATAAACATCCGGCTTGCCGTCTCCACTGGCATCGTAAACGACCAGATCCTGGCTGGAGGCGGTACCGAGTAGCAAGGTGGTATCGGAGAATCCACCCGAACCATCGCCTTTCCATACGTGGTTGCCATTCACTTCGCCGAAAAACGCGTCGAGATTACCATCGCCATCGAAATCAACGAGCGCAACCGCCTTGGTTGTCGAAGCGTTGCCGGTAGCCGGCGCGGTACCCGCGCTGAACACGCCACTGCCATTGTTCAGCCAGACAGTGTTCGTCCCATCGTTTGCGACAACGGCATCGAGATCACCATCTCCATCGAGATCGCCCAAGGCGACGCTAGCGCTGAGGGCGTTTCCGCCGAGATCCTGCGCCGTCTTCGTGAAAACACCGGCATTGTTCAGCCAAACCGCGTTTGGTGCAAAGGTATTTGCAACGAACAGGTCCAAGTCGTTGTCACCATCCAGATCGCCCATGGCGACGCCGAACGAAAAAGTGGTGTCGCCGACGGGTTGTCCAGGAAACGGGGTGAAGGTTCCACTCCCATCATTGCGCCAGACTTTGTTATCGGAACCGGAGACGGCCTCGACCGCATCGACATCACCATCGCCGTCGATATCACCGAGCACGACGGCATTGGTACCCGCCGCGCCTATCGCCTGCCCGGAGTCCACGAGCGCGCCACTCGCATTTTGCAGCCAGACCCGGCTGGGTCCGTTGGGATCGACGAGCCAGACATCATCCCGGCCATCGCCGTTGAAATCGGCCACGCCCACGTCGACGGTACGCCCGACATAATTCGCATCGGCCACCTGCTGCCAGACCTGGTTATAGAAAACCTCCGCGCTCGCCATGGGCAACAGGCCCAGAAGCAGCAACACGCCTGAAATTCTTTTGATCATTACACTCTATCCTGATGCGCCAAGGATGCCGGCGCGGTTGTCACTATCATAAAGTTATACTTTGCTGATTATATCCAATCTGGCGCCGCAGCCACAGCGCCATGCAAAAGTGAGGAACAGTAAGCACTCTATCGCCGCCGGCGGGGTTACCCCGGAAATTTCATGAATCTGCACGACGAGTGCGCAGCATATTGCTTTTACAAGAATGCTCCTGAAGGCATCGCGCGTCCGCGACTACGCGCAACTGAAGGAAATTTGTTGTGGAATCAACAGGCAAGCGAGGGCGTGATTTTCCGGGTTACAGCCCCAAGCCCGCGATCCAGGCGGCAACATCCGCGCCGGAACTGCGTGGCGCGCCCGGACTGACCGCCCCGGCGACCAGTGCATCGCCGCGAAAGCCAAACATGTAGCGGATCAGCAGGATGCCATCCGTCAACGCATCCTGACGGCCATCGCCATCGATATCCAGTCCGACGACAAAGGTCTGCACATGCGCGGCGATGGCCGCGGCGTCCGCTCCGTCAGGAGCGACCGCGCCCTGAACCAGCGCCGCGCCGGTAAAACCGAACATCGCACGAATGATGATGATCCCGTCGGTCAGCGCATCCGGCGGACCACTGCTACCATCGACATTGAAGCCGGAGGGCACCGGCAAGGGGCCATTCCGCGCACTCACCGACAACACATCACCCCAGACCGAAGCCGGAAAACCCTCTACAGTCGATGTCCCGACCTGCAAGCCATAGGCGCCAGCCAGCGCCGGCGAGAAATCGAAACTGCCGCTGTCGTCCAGATCAGTGGTACTGGATTGCGTCACCTGATCGGCATTCAGCAGGGCGATGTTGTCCACCGACCAACCGACATTGGCGTCGGTCTGCGGATAGAAACTGCCACTTTCGAAAATATAGGCAAAGCGAATACGGACGCTCCGGTCGACCCAGGCACCAAGATCCAGATCGTGCGCGTGGTAGCCCGACTCGGTGACACCTCCAATGCCCGCCAGGGAATACACATCCGCCCAGCTTTCGCCATTGTTCGTCGAAATCTGGACCTTCGCGACCTGATCGCTGGTCGCCCAGCCGAGGCGGCTGCTGAACTGCAAACGACTGCCCGCGCGTAGCACGAAATCCGGCGTAAGCTCGAAGTATTCGACGCCGGCGCCCGGATGCGCCAGATGGAAGGCATAGACACCCGTTCCGGCATTGCCGGTGGTAATCAGGTCATATGCCGCATCGGTACCGTCCACGACATTGCCACTGCCACCCTCGCCGCCTTCGACCGCGTTGTAGGGGCTGGTCTGGAGCACGCGCAACTGGTAACCGGCAAGACCGGCATCCAGCACATACTGGAACCCGCCGGGCTGGCCCGTGCTGACGGTAGCCGGGCCGCTGACGTGTGGAATCGGCTCACCAGGCGCCACGTCTTCGGGATCGATCACCGTGACCCGATAGCTGAACGCTTGCGCGACGCCACCGACCAGCACATTGGAAACCGTCACATCATAGGGTGTATCCGTCGCCGGTCGCGCCGCGCCGCCGGCAAGCAACACACCGCCATCCTCGGGCTTCCAGACGATCGTCGGCTCCCCGACACCGGTGTTCGATCTGGCCTCCACGCTCAGTGGCACGTTCACGCCATTGCGCGACATGGCGACATTCGCGGCGGAGAAATCCGCGCCGTCCAGACTGAACGACCAGCGCGCGAATACCAGCGGGTAGGGTATATATCCGCGTGGCGGCCAGGCAACGAAATCGTCCCTTACCGGTGGGCGCGCGGCGCCAACATGGCTATCGATGACCCACAGCGCGTTGGTTTCACGAAAACCGCCGTCGACCGGGATGTCGCCGCTACCCATCTGCTGCGTCTGTGGATAGAGTATCCAGCGTCGATGGCCGACGATGGCGTTGTTGGCGCCATCGTCGCGCATCTGGCTGAACACCGCGTGCCAGCCATCGTTTCCCAGCGAAAGATTCGAGTTACCCGCCGCCTCTTCACCGTCGACCGACCAGCAATCCCAGGTATTCGGCGGTGTATGATCCAGCGCATTGTTCGCGCTCATCATCAGCGCCGCCTGTTGCGCCTTGTCGTCATAGTCGACGCGATGATCGATCACCGCTGGAACCCCGGCCAGCGCGCGAAACACGTTGACACGCAGCATCACCGCGTCCTTGTAGTCCTCGCTTGTCGTGCCCGGCGTACAGGATGCCACGCTGCCGCTCCATGCCATCGGCGTATTCTCCGACGCGCTGAACAGACTGAGATAGAACGCCCGCGCCTGGAAACGATCACTGGTATCGACACTGAAGCCGCCGGTAAGCGGAAATGCCGCCAGCAGCGGCAACGAAACGACCGCCAGCAGCAGCCCCCACGACATTGACAGACAAAAACGCTTCACGACTACTCTTCCCTCGGAACGGAGCTCATCCCGGCGCCCGCCACCACGCCGCGCGGAAAACCAAACAGCATGCCGGCCAGCGCCGTCCACTGGGCGTCCAGGTCATCCAGCGGCGAGCGCTGAAAACGGCTGCGCAGAAACTGATGCATGCTGCCTTCGACATAGCGCGACAACAACGAAGCGCCGGTCTCCGGCGTCACCCCTGCGAGACGTTCTCCGCGCAGCGCTGTTTCGCGCAGGATCTGGCGAAACTGTGTCTCGACGCGATTGAAGAACTGACCGACCCGCGCGACCAGGCGCTCATGCTCGCCGACCAGCGCATCGCCGAGCAGCACGCGAGTGATGCCCGGGTTACGCTCGGCGAAGCCCAGCAGCAGAAACAGCATCGCCTGGCAGCGCGCCTCGGCCTGCTTCTCGTCTTCCAGCAACTGGTTGATACGCGCGAAGATAGACTGCTCGGCAAACTCGATCAAGCCCTCGAACATGCGCGCCTTGCTCGGGAAATGCCGGTACAGCGCCGCCTCGGAGACACCCACCGCCTTCGCCAGCCGGGCTGTGGTGACGCGCGCGCCCGGATTGTGTTCCAGCTCGCGCGCCAGCCCTTCCAGGATCGCCTGCTTGCGATTGGGATCGCGTTTCGCCATCAGGCCCGCCGTCGAATCAGGGTGCCGACACCCTCGTCGGTGAACAGGTCGAGCATCACCGCGTGTTCCACCCGGCCATCGAGGATATGCGAGGAACCCACGCCCGCGTTCACCGCGTCCAGCGCGCAGCGCACCTTCGGCAGCATGCCGCCATGGATGGTGCCGTCCTCGATCAGGCCGGCGACACCATCGGCGTCCAATTCCTTGATCAAGGCATCGCCCTTGTCCAGCAGGCCCGGTGTGTTCGTCAACAGCATCAGCTTCTCGGCTTCCAGCACCTCCGCGACCTTGCCGGCCACCAGATCCGCGTTGATATTGTACGAAAGGCCGTCCTCGCCCACGCCAATCGGCGCAATCACCGGGATGAAGTTGCTCGCGACAAGCATCTCGACGACGCCGACATCGATGCTCTCGACCTCGCCGACATGGCCGAGATCCAGCACGTCATCGGTGGCATCCCCGGTTTCTTTATGTCGCAGATGCAGTTTACGCGCGCGGATCAGATCGCCATCCTTGCCGGTCAGGCCGACCGCCTTGCCGCCGTGCCGGTTGATCAGATTGACGATCTGCTTGTTCACCTGGCCGCCGAGCACCATCTCGACCACATCCATGGTTTCGGCGGTGGTCACGCGCATCCCCTGGATGAAATGACTGTCGATGCCGAGCCGCTTCAACAGCCCGCCGATCTGCGGCCCGCCGCCATGCACGATGACCGGATTCAGACCGACCAGCTTCAGCAGCACGATATCGCGCGCGAAGCTCTGCTTCAGCTTCTCGTCGACCATCGCGTTGCCGCCGTACTTGACCACGATGGTCTTGCCCTGAAAGCGACGGATATAGGGGAGTGCCTCGGTCAGCACGTGGGCGACCGTGCGCGCCTTGTTCAATTGGATCGTCATGGCTGTCAGTCTCTTATTGTTCCGAATCCCGCTCGGCTTCCACCGCATACATCGCGCTACTCCGATACTCGGCCAGGGCATCGCGCAACAACACCATCACCACGGCTGCCACCGGCAGCGCCAGCAACACGCCGAAAAAGCCGAACAACTGCCCGCCGGCCATCACCGCGAAGATCACCGCGACCGGATGCAGGCCGATGCGATCACCGACCAGTATCGGCGTCAGCAGCGTGCCCTCGATCATCTGGCCGACGACGAACACCAGCGCGACCCAGGGCAGCAGGTCCGGCCCCTGCGCCTGCAATATCGCCGCGATACCGGCGACCAGCGTGCCGATCACCAGGCCCAGGTAGGGCACGAAACTGACCAGGCCCGCCAGCATGCCGATCAGCAGCGCGAACTGCAAGCCGACCAGCCACAGGCCGGTGGTGTAGATGATGCCCAGCCCGAGCATCACCAGCATCTGGCCGCGCAGAAAGCTGCCGAGCATCTCGTCCGATTCACGCGCGAGCCTGGCGATGCGCGGCTCGATACGCCGCGGCAGCAGGGAGTGGACGCCGGCGACGATATCGTCCCAGTCACGCAGCAGATAGAAAGTGATCACCGGAATCAGGAAAAGATTCGCGATCAGCTCGATCAACACGAGCCCGGAGCGCGACACCGAACCCACCAGAAAGGAGATCAGCCCGCCCGCCTCCTTGCCGTATTCGGCAAGCAGTTTCTGCACATAACCCTCGCGGGTAAAATTGCCGCTGAGACCCAGCGTATCACGCAACCACGGCAACACGTGCGAGCGTACCCAAGCGGCATATTCCGGCAGTTTCGCCAGCAGCGACGACACCTGATCATCCAGCATCGGCACGATCACCAGCACCATCGCCAGCAACAGCAGGACGAACCCCGAGAACACCGCCATCACCGCCAGGGTGCGCGGAAACCGGTGCGCCTCCAGGCGATCGACCATCGGATCGCCCAGGTAGGCGAACAGCGCGCCGATCAGAAACGGCGTGAGAATCGGCGACAACAACCACAACAGCCAGCCGCCGATGGCGACCACCAGCAGCCAGACCCAGGCATGCTCGTCCCAACCGGCAGAGGAATCAGTCATGCCGCACCGCCCGCTTTCCCCAGTAACCCACATAGGCGACGCCGCTCCACACCGTCGTCACCGCCACGACGACCAGCAGCGCCAACAACAGGCCGGCATCGAGAAACGGCCTGACCTGGTTCGCCACCACCGCCAGCACCAGCACGATCTGCATGAAGGTATTGACCTTGCTGATCAGCATCGGCTGCGCGCTGATGCGCTGGATGCGCCGGTTATACGCGATCCAGCCGACGACGATGACGATATCGCGCAGAAACACCAGGCCGACCAGCCACCACGGCAGCAAGCCGATCCAGCCGAGCACGAAATAGCAGGACAGCAGCAACAGCTTGTCGGCCGCCGGATCCAGCTTACCGCCAAACTCCGACTGCCAACTAAAATGCTTGGCAAGAAAGCCATCCAGGCCATCGGAAACACCGGCGATCAGAAACAGCCACAGCGCCAGCGCATAGTCGCCCCCGAGCAGCACAAGAACGATCGGCGGCACCAGCGCGATGCGCGCGAAACTGATCAGATTGGGGATATCACGCGCCTGGATCACGAATCAGAACAACCACTTGCGCGCTGCGTCCAGCACCAGCAACACAATATAAGGGTAGGCCACCGTCGGACGCAGCGCGCTCTTGGCATAAGCCAGCATCAGGCCGACCATTCCAGGCCGCTGGCCCCGCCACTCACTATACAGTCGGAACGGCTTCGCGCCATCCTGTTCGATGGCCAGCAAGCGATCGCCGAGACGCGCCTGCCAGGTTCGCCAGATCGCCTCCTGTCCCCACAGCAAGGCGACCACCAGGGTCACCGGCCAAGTCACCCACCAATGCCAGCCGAGCAACCAGACCAGCAGCGCCAGCAGTTTGATCAGCAGCGCCCAGCGATCGTAGCGTTCGTGATCCTGGTGCAGCGCAAGCCACTCCGCGCTAATGGGATCGAGATCGGTGTGTGACATCAGGGCTCCGTGCAAAAGGGATAATGATCCCCGTAGCGGAGAAAAACTGCAAGCCGTCGGCGCGGTACGCAAACCGACTTACCTCCGCACATTGCCCAACTTCGCGTGAAAGAGGCCAACTACGGCAGCGAGCGTTGCCCAACCCCGTCTCCGACCCGCCGGGTAACCAGACCCCGCACCGCCTCAACGCCGAACGCGGCCACCACGCTGTCTACGGTGGCAACGGCCGGCTGCGTCAGTGCATCCTCCACGGTCTAGGAGTCTGTCGGGTTTAACGCTGATCTACTGCGGGAAAGCCCGACAGCCTCCTAGGAGGCTGTCCGAGAATAGAGAGCCTACTGCGGAAAAGCTGAATTTGGCTGGATTCCCCCCTGATTCTCGTTAAATAGCGCAACTATTCGCCTCAAATCAGGGAAAAATCCCGCTCAAATCAGCTTCCCCTCGCTACGGCTTCTATTCTCGGACAGCCTCCTAGAGCGAATCCGCTGGAACCCTCAGGCTGTCATTGACTCCGGCCGGACCTGACAAGAGATAATGCGATCAAACCGGAACAGAAGACAAATGCCGTGGGAACAACTGGAACAACCGCCGCTTCGTTGGTGAATGCCGACCCGTAGGCTTGGCCAAGCCCCTGCCCGCTGTAGTCGAGTAATTCAGAACCCACGCCCGTTGCTGGATCAATCGCCAATACGCTGGTTCCGGATAAGCCGAACAGATCAATATTATTATCTGTCGCCAACCCCAGCACCTCGCTGAACCCGATACTACCCACCAACGAGCCGCTGCCATTATTGACATCGATAACAAACAGGTCGTCGTTTACGGAGTTTGGGTTGGTACTGCTCAAATACAACACCCCACCAATAAAAGCCAAATCTCCAGACGAATTATAAGTAGTACCACCGTTGCCAACCAGGTTTGCAAGACCTGTCGCAAGATCAAGGGTATGAAGAACATTACTTGCCGCATACAATGTTCCACTCGCATCGAAAACCAGCGAATTCACGAAGGCACCGATGTTCCCGACAAGGGAGGTCGACGCGGTAGCGGGATTGATCGTATAGAGATTCCCATCCAACCCCGCACCATATAAAACACCTAGAGGATCAAAAGCGATATCCGACATTGCAACGCTTGTTTCGCCAACAAGGGTGACGTTGCCTGTCTGCACATCCACGGTGCCGAGCTGCTTTAAACTATCGGCAACCCATAGCACGGGCCCCGCGTGGGCCATTGATGAAAGAAATATGGCAAGCACCAACGTGCTTAACCCGGAAAATCCACGAATTCCACGCCCCCTCGCTTGCTTGTTGATCCCACAAGCAATTTTTTTCCGCTGCCCGTAATCGCGGATACGCGACGCCTTCAGAAAATCCCTTGTAGCCATCTCCTTATACACAACTCAAGCCAGCTCTCCTAATTCCTGGGCCAATTGAATGCCATAGATACAATCTTGTATCCGCTGAAGCCCCATCCAGATGCTCTTCGCGCCCGGATCGCCGTCACCCTT
>JALULB010000083.1 GCA_027041035.1 Sedimenticola sp.
GGACTCAAAATGGCTTTCCCTCGCTACGATCGGTCAAACCCGACAGACTCCTAGCCTTTGTCCCCGCTGTCGTCCCCACTCGCGGCATCGTTGGCATTATCCGTTTTCTCCTTGTCCAGTTTCCGCATCACCCATCCAACAACGATCAGCGCCCAACCATCGAACAGGAGACTGATCCCGACCACCAGCCCGACCAACAACGCGGACTCTCTCGGCCAACCATAGAGAAACAACCCGACCAAGCCCAGATCGGCCACACCGTTGAAAACCATCCAGCCCCAACCCTTGCCGGGATAGCGGGCATGCGCGAGGGCAAAGCTGCTATAGCTGTCGAGGATGAAATAGAAGGTGATGATCAAGGCCAGCGAGGCAACGCCCGGCGCCGGGAAGGCGACCAGCAGGATACCCGACAATACCAGCACGAACGGCTTGAGCCAATCGATGAAGCTGCGCGGATTCGCCACATAGGTATGGTAGGCCCAGAACACGCCACCCACGATCAATATGCCGGAGAGCAGACCCAGGGTGAATACCGACATGAACTCCGGTAATAGAATGCCCACGGCACCCAGCAAGACGAGTAGAACCCCGATGATCAGCGAGTGAGAACCGAAGCTGTCTACCTGCTTCATGAATCCCTCTTGCTGGGCCGTTACGATATTTTTCATGACCTGTCCCTCTCAAGATTCAACCATCGGCAGCGACCGTTACAGTCGCCGCCAAACCCGTAGCGCATCCCGCCGCTCTTGAGCGTGTCGCGCGTCGTTGCCGGGATGCCCGATGGCATTCGCGCGGCATGCGCGCGAATGGCCATCACTGGCAATGACTATAGCCGACACCACGCCGACGGTATGTCATCAGCGTGACACCCACGCCATCGGCGGGCCAACGATGTCATTTGCGTGACAGACCACGACTTGAGTCGCTGAGAGAATTCAGCGTGGAAGCTTCAATAGTCATGCACGCCCTCGCTTGCCCATGGATAATTCGAGCCATTTCTTCGCGGAGGCCACGCCGTGGGTCTAGGAGGCTGTCCGATGGCAACGCGCGGTTGCCGGAGCGGTGTACACTCCATGCCATCCGTTCAACCTGCCCCGGAAACGCATGAGTTCTCCGGGCGCGACCCCTGGACCGGCAAGCAATGAAAGCACCCCGTCTTCTGCTCGATTTCTTCATCCGGGAATGGCTGTTGATCGCTGCGGCCGTCGGCCTCGTGATCACCTCCGTCCAGCTCGGCAGGGCGCCACTCTACACCGCGAACGAGATCACGCCGATCTTTCTGTTGTTGGCGCTGTTCGTCGCGGTGAAAGGGATAGAGAACAGCGGATTCCTGGTCCGTGTGGGGCTGCGTCTGGAAAGGGGTGGTTTTCTGCCGGTGAAGCTGGTCGTCATCACCTTCGTGCTGTCGATGGTTGTGACCATCGATGTCAGTCTGGTGACGATGATCCCGCTGGTCTTGTCGTTGAACATCCGTCAGCGGGACCGTCTTGTGATCCTGGTGGCGCTGACCGCGCACGTGGGCGCTGCGTTGATGCCGTTCGGCACGCCGCAAAATCTATTCATCTTCTCTTTCTACCGGGTCGACCCGCTGGGCTTCATCCGGGAGATCGCGCCGTTCTCGTTCGGCATGCTCCTGGTCTTCCTGCTGACCGCCCTGTTCACCCGGACCACCCGGGTCACGGGGACACCCGAGGACAGTGTCGCCGTCGGTGTCCGTCGCGCAGGCCTTCACGGTTTGTTGTTGCTGCTGGTCGTACTCTGCGTGCTCCGCGTGCTGCATCCAGCGTTCGCCCTGCTGGCGATCATCTATCCGCTGCTGTTCGACCGGGACAGCCTGCGTGTCGACTACGCCCTGCTGGCGACCTTTCTGTGTTTCATCGGCCTGGCCGGCAACATTGGCGAACTCATCAGCGCCGAGCTCCGACACCCGCATCATGTATTCCTGCTATCGGCGGTGCTCAGCCAGTTCATCAGTAACGTGCCGACCACGCTGCTGTTGACACCGTTCACCGAGGAATGGAAGGCGCTGCTGTGGGGCACCAACGTGGGTGGTTTCGGCAGCCTGGTCGCCGCGATGGCCAACCTGATCACCTACAAGCTGTATGCCGCGCATCGCAATGGCAATCGTACTGCGGCCTTCACGCTGAAGTTCATCCTCGCCGGCTATGTCGCCTTCTTCATTGGCCTTGGGCTGTTTTTTGGCCTGAAGTCGATAGGCTGTTAGGGCCGGATACGCGCATGCGATAGCCCAACAGGCGCAGCGCATTCAGCACGACGACGATGGTGCTGCCCTCATGCACGATCACCGTGGCGGACAGGGCGATGGTCTGCGTCAGCGCCGCGAGCATCAGTACGACGATGACGCCGAGCGAGATCGTCAGGTTCTGCACGATGATGCGCCGGCTCGCGCGACTCAGGCCGACGGCGAACGGCAGCTTGCCGAGGTCGTCGGCCATCAGCGCGATGTCGGCGGTTTCCAATGCCACCGCCGTGCCCGCGCCGCCCATGGCGATGCCAACGGTGGCAGTGGCCAGCGCCGGCGCGTCGTTGACGCCATCGCCGGTCATCGCGACACCGCCATGTGCCTCCTTCAAGCGATCGATGATGCGTAACTTGTCCTCTGGCAACAGGCTGGCCTCGACCTCGGTCACGCCCAGCTGGTCGGCGATGCGCTCGGCGACCTTCGCGTTGTCGCCGGTCAACATCACCAGTTTCTCTATCCCCAGTCCGCGCAGTTGCGCCAGGGTCTCGCCAACGCCCTCGCGCGGCGCATCCGCCAATGCCAGCACGCCGAGGAAGCGCTGGCCACGGGCGACGATCATCGTCGTCTTGCCATCCTGTTCCAGGTGGTCGATGGTCTGTTCCAGATGCAAGTCGATCGCATAGCCATCCGCGTCGCGAAACAGCTTGATGGAACCGATCCAGACCGCCTCGCCGTCGATGCCGCCGACCACGCCCTTGCCGGCGATGTTCTCCAGCATGCCGGCGCGAGGCAGCTCCAACTGCTGTTCAGCGGCGCGGGCAACCACCGCTTGGGCGACCGGGTGATTGGACTGCTGTTCCACCGCCGCCGCGGTGCGCAGCAGCTCATCGTGATCGATGCCGTTCAGCGGAACCACATCGGTCACGCGGAAGCGGCCCTCGGTCAGCGTGCCGGTCTTGTCGAAGGCCATGACCTTCAAGCTACCCATGTTCTCCAGATGCGCGCCGCCCTTGATCAACACACCATTGCGCGCGGCCTGGGCGATGCCGGCAAGCACCGCCGCCGGGGTGCCGATCGCCAACGCGCAGGGCGAGGCGGCAACCAGCAACAGCATCGCGGTATAGAAACTCTGCTGCAACGCCAGCCAACCGAACAGCGGCGGCAACGCGATGACAAGCACCGTCAACACCAGGATCGCCGGCACGAAACGCCGTGTGAAGCGCTGTGTGAACTGCTGGGTCGGGCTCTGCTGCCGCTGGGCGTTGGCGACCATCTCCATCACCCGGTGCAGGGTGTTGTCCTTGGCAAGCCGGGTCACGCGGATATCCAGCGCCGCTTCCTGGTTGACGGTACCGGCGAATACCTCGTCGCCCGGTTGCTTGTCCAACGGCACGCTCTCTCCGGTGATCGGACTTTGGTCGATAGCGCTGCGACCGTTGATGATTTCGCCATCCACCGGCAGCCGGTCACCCGGCGGCACGACGATCACATCGTCGATGCGGAGATTCTCCACGGGTTCCTCTCGGATCGACTCGCCCCGTCGCACGCGCGCGGTGGCCGGCATCAACTCGGCCAGCGCATTCACCGCGTTGCGCGCGCGATCCAGCGCATAATGTTCGCCGGCATGTCCCAGACTGAACAGAAACAACAAAAAGGCGCCTTCCGCCCAATCGCCCAACAGCGCCGCGCCCGCCGCCGCCGCGAGCATCAGGATATCGGTATCGAACTTGCCCCGGAGCAGGCCCGGCAACGCATGTGTCGCGATATCGTAGCCACCGGCGATATACGCGACAACGAATAAACCCAACGCAATCCTTTCATCCAGGCCGAGCCAGGTTTCTCCGACCCAGCCGATCAGAAAAGCGATGCCGGCCAGCGCGACCAGCAGATAGGTCCAGCGCTCCTGGATCGCATGCGGCAGAAAGGCCGGCGCGCTGCCATGGGCGTGTTCATGTTCGGCCTCTTCCTTGCCACCGGTCGGCGGCTCGACAAGCGGCTGGAAACCGAATGACCGCAGGGTTTTCTCGATATCGGCAAGCGCCAGCCGCCGGGTATCATAGGCGACGAACACCAGCCCGGCCGCCGGATTCACCTCGACATGCATCAATCCGGGAAGCTCGCGTAATGCGCTCTCCAGCGCCCACCCGGCATCCGAACTCATCGGCCCGGTGAAAGGAATGCGCTGGTGGCGATAGCGTTGGGTCAACATGCCACCACTGCCACGCGCGGCCCGTTCCACATCCTCCAGCGAAATCTGGTTCGGATCGTAATGGATGCATAAGCGCGCTGGATCGCCCGCCTTCACATGAGCGCGAAAGATACCCTTGCGCGCCAGCAACATCCGCTCCAGTTTCACCACGCAGCGATCCTGCTCGCTCTCGATCTCGGGCAGCAGCAGGGGAATATCCAGTTCGATGGTCTTCGCGGTCATGGGAGTAAGTATCCCCCGGCAAAGCCGGGGGCTTTAACTTTGTGAGCCGCTCAAAGCGGCAAGTTCAGGAG
>JALULB010000084.1:0-5804 GCA_027041035.1 Sedimenticola sp.
CGAGACGACAAAGCTGTATGCGCGCGTGGTGGCCCGGATCGAGCCGGAATGGATCGAGCGTCTGGCCGGCCATCTGGTCAAGCGCCATTACTCCGAGCCGCACTGGCAGGCGCGGCGCGGGCAGGTCGGCGGTTACGAGAAGGTCAGCCTGTTCGGCCTGACCCTGGTCGCGCGACGGCGAATCAACTTCGGGCCGATCGACCCGGCGCTGGCGCGCGAGATCTTCATCCGTTTCGCGCTGGTGGAAGGTGACTTCAAGACCCGCGCGCCCTTCTTTCGACACAACCAGGAGCTGATCGAGGACATCCGCGCGATGGAGGCCAAGGCGCGCCGCCATGACCTGTTGGTCGACGAAGAGGTCATCTATCAGTGGTATGCGCAGCGCATCCCGGAGGGCATCCATACCAGCGCCGGGTTCGAGAAATGGCTGAAGCAGGCGAGTCGCGAACAGCCGAAACTGTTGCACATGCGCTCCGAGGACCTGCTTCAACAGGACCCCGCGCGGCGCGAGGCCGAGATGCCGGATGCCTTGACCATCAATAATACACCACTCCCGTTGAAGTATCATTTCAGCCCGGGCAGCGAGTCGGATGGCGTGACCCTGGTGGTGCCGCTGACACTGATCAACCAGGTACCCGATGCGCGCGGCGACTGGCTGGTGCCAGGCCTGCTGGCGGAGCGCATCGAGGCGATGCTGCGCGGCCTGCCGAAATCATTGCGCAAGCGCCTGGTGCCGGTGCCGGATACCGCGCGCCAATGCGCCGCCGCGCTGAGTCCGTCGGAACAGCCGCTGCATCAGGCCGTCGCCGCCTGGCTGAAACAGCGTCTGGGCGTGCATATCCCCGAGGACGCCTGGCGAAGCGAGGACATCCCGGCGCACCTGCGCATGCGTTTCCAACTCGTCGACGAACAGGGCAAGGCCCTCGCCGAGAGTCGCGATCTCGGCAAGCTGAAAGGCGAATGGGCGGAGCGCGCCAGCAGCGAGTTCGGCGGGAAGCCCAAGGCCCAGGTCGAAACCCACGCTCGCTGGGATTTCGGCGCGTTGCCCGAGACTCAAATGATGCGGCAGGCCGGTATCGAGGTGCGCGGCTACCCGGCGCTGATCGACCAGGGCGATGGCGTCAGCCTCGGCGTGCTCGACTCCGCCGCGAACGCCGAGGCGGCGATGCGGCGCGGCCTGCGGCGTCTGTTCATGCTCGGGCTCGGGCGTGACATGCGCTACCTGCGCAAGAACCTGACAGGCCTGCGGCAGATGCGCCTGTGGTATGCCAAGGCGCCCGGAGGAAACGCCTCGTCGCCGGTCGATCTTCAGGAAGAGCTGCTTACCCTGATCGTCGATCGCGCCTTTATCGATGATAACCCACCGATCCGCGATGCCGAATCCTTCGAGCGGGCCATGCGCGACGGCAAGCCCCGGTTGATGGGTATCGCGAACGAGAGCGCCGAGCGGATCGGCGACATACTCGAGCAGGCGCATCGGATACGCCGCTCACTGACCGGCAAGACCCAGCTGAACTGGCTGGATTCGGTCAAGGACATGCGCGCCCAGTTGGATGGTCTGGTGTATCATGGCTTCATCGAGGAGACCCCATGGGAACGCCTCGAGGAACTGCCGCGTTACCTAAAGGCCCTGGCCATCCGGCTCGACAAGCTCGGCCACGCGGCGGCGCGCGACCAGCAGCGCCTGCGCGAACTGACTCCGTTTCAGCAGCGCTGGTCGGAACGCTACCAGCGCATGCTGAAGAGTGGTCAGCACGATCCACGCCTGGAAGAGATCCGCTGGCTGATCGAGGAACTGCGGATCTCCCTGTTTGCGCAAGAGGTCAAGACCCGCGTGCCGGTCTCGCTGAAGCGCCTGGAGAAACGCTGGGAATCACTCGGATTGTGAGCATGATGCGGATTCGAGGGGCTTGAGGCACCGCCGGCTTCTCATTGCGTGGGCCGCCATGAGCGCGACCCACGGGCACAAAACCTTCCTGCCTCGCGGCGGGATGATGACTTTTTCCGGAGGTAATGATGAAAGCGTCCATTGTCGATCTGCGATACAAAAGCAAGGAAATACTGGAGGCACTTGAGCAAAACGAGACGGTGACCATTCTCGATGATGGAAACGTGAAAGGCGTCATTACCCCCCCGGGCCAGGCATCGTGTCGAAAGATTGAGGATCACCCCTTCTTTGGAATGAACGCGCAATCTGATGAAACCGTGCGGGAGGAGTTGAGCAGGCTGAGAAATCTCCGCCATGATCTTTGATACCGACATTTTTATCTGGGTGCAAAGAGGAAACAAAAATGCGGCTCGTATCATCGAAGCAGATACACAACGTTACCTCTCCATCCAGAGTTACATGGAGCTGCTGCAAGGAGCCAGAAACAGGCAGCAGCATCGGTATGTAAAAGATTTCATCAGGGAGTTTGGGTTCTCGGTATTGCCTTTCAGCGAAAACATCGGGCACCGCGCGTTAATCTATGTGGAAGAATATGCTCTTTCCGCTCACATGCGGGCAGGGGATGCGATCATTGCGGCCACGGCAGTCGAAAACAACATGGTTCTGGCATCCAGCAATGTGAAACATTTTAAAGTGGTCAATGAATTACAGCTCGAACCTTTCCTGCCATAGTAGATCTTTTCGTGTGTATTTCGTAACTACTCAGCGAGTCGTTTAAAACATGAGTAACTGCTCAGATCGCCGCTGAAATGCGTCAGATCAAGGCAAAAAATGTGATCGTTACAGGGATGTAACTTATTAGGGCAATGCAGGAGCAATTGCCGGGTTTACAAGTGTAAATGACCATTTTTGAACGCAGAGCTGGCGCATTTCAGCGGTTAGCTGAGTAGTTACTGTATTTCTCTCCATTCGGATCATCTGCTGGAAAACCAGAATGACACGCCCATCATGTGTCACAAAAACACTTGAGCGTTTCTGTTACATCGAAGAACGCAAATGACCCGACTAACCAACCAAGGATAAAGCATGCCCAATCGCAATGAATTCCATCCCGTTCGCCAGTGGTTCGGGATCGTCGCCGACCCGAGCCACTGGACGGAGAAGGTCATCTCGGGTATGGGTGGATTCCTGGGTATCTTCGCGATTCTGGTGGTGGCCCGGGACACGGTCGATCCCGCCGATGTACCGCTGATCGTCGCCTCGATGGGGGCCTCCGCCGTGCTGCTGTTCGCGGCGCCGCATGTGCCTTTCTCGCAGCCCTGGAACGTGCTGGCCGGGCATGGCTTTTCCGCCATGCTGGGTGTTGCCGCGGCGCTGTGGATTCCGAATTCGATGGTGGCGGCGTCGGTCGCGGTCGGCGGCGCCATCGCGCTGATGTATTTCCTGCGCTGCCTGCATCCGCCGGGTGGGGCCAGCGCGTTGATGGCGGTGATCGGTGGCGCGAAGATCCATGCGCTGGGCTTCGGCTATGTGCTGTTTCCGGTGATGGTCAACGCGCTGGTGATTCTGGCCGTGGCGGTGGCCTTCAACTACCCTTTTCCCTGGCGTCGTTACCCCGGCGCCTGGGCAACCAGCCCCGAGTTGCCGCCGACGGCGGTGCCCACCGCGTTGGCCGAAAGCGACCTGGACTACGCGCTGGAACGCGCCGGCGGTTATCACGATATCAGCGAAGAGGATCTCGAACTGCTGTTTCGTCTGGCGCAGGAACACGCGGAGACACATCATTTGCAGGTCGGGCAGATCCGCGAAGGGACGTGCTATTCCAACGGCGCGCTCGGTGCTGCCTGGGCGATACGTTGCGTGAAAGCCGTTGCCGGCGATCGCGTCAGCTACGCCACCGAGGCGGGCGAGGGCGCGCCCGACAGCGGTGAGATGGCGTTGGACGCCTTCGCGCGCTGGGCGCGCTTTCCGGTACGCCTGGTGGATGATCGCTGGGAGCGACAGGCGTGATGCGTCGGCGCGCCATTTCTGGCAGGATACGTGGATGCAAAATCCTGTGAGGTGTGGAGATATGATTCGGGTTTCGACATCGCGACGCATCGCGTCGATGCTGTTCGTCATGCTGCTGTTTCTCGCGGTGGCCGGGGTGGCCGGGGAAGCCGCCGAGGAAGGCATGGCGGCCTACTATTCCAATGTGTTTCAAGGGCGCAAAACCGCCAGCGGCGCGCGTTATGACAAGAACCGCCTGACCGCCGCGCACAATCGTCTGCCTTTCGGCACCCGGGTCAGGGTGACGAACCTGAAGAACGGCGAATCGGTGGTCGTCACGATCAACGATCGCGGCCCGCATGGCGGTCGGCGCATCATCGACCTGTCGCGCGCCGCGGCAGAGAGGATCGGCCTGATCCACGACGGTATCGGGCGGGTGCGGCTGGATATCGTCGAAGCAGTCGCGAAATAGCGCCGATGAAGCATCCGGCATTGCTGGTTTTCGACTGGGACGGCACACTGATGGACTCCGAGGCGCAGATCGTCGCCTGCATGTGCCGGGCGGCCGATGACATGGGCTGGGCGCCGCTCGACAGGGAGGCCGTTCGCGAGATCATCGGTCTGGGCCTGGTCGAGGCGGTCGCCGCGCTGTACCCGGAACATGCCCCGGCGGAACACCGTGCGATGGCGGAGCGCTACCGCTACCATTTCCTTGCCGACGACGCGGAGCGTTCCAGCCTGTTCGCGGGTGCCCGCGAGGTGCTGACGCATTGCGCCGGGGAAGGCTATCTGCTGGCGGTCGCGACCGGCAAGGGTCGGCGCGGCCTGGACAAGGTGCTGGATGTCACCGGTCTGCGAGCGTTGTTCCACGCCACGCGTTGCGCCGACGAGACCCACTCCAAGCCGCACCCCAGGATGCTCCACGAGATCATGGACGAACTCGGCGTGATGCCGGCGGACACCCTGGTCATCGGCGATACCGAATTCGACATGCAGATGGCGCGAAACGCCCGCGCGACACCGTTGCCGGTCAGCTACGGCGCGCATGATATCGAACGCCTGAAGCCCTATTCGCCCGATTGGCACCTCGACAGCATCGGCGAACTCACTCCACTCTTACAAGCAGCACGAGAACGACTATGAAGCAGGACGAACGCGACGATAACCCGCAACAACCGGCCTACTGGGAGCGCCAACTGGTGCAGAAGCTGGTGTTCGAGCAACAGGCCGAGAATCGCCGCGCGCGGCGCTGGAGCAACTTCTTCAAGCTGGCGATGCTGGCCTACCTGATCGTCATCCTGCTGTTGATGAACAAGGACTGGTTCGACTTCAGCGCCGACAAGCTGACCAAGAAAAAGCATACCGCCGTGGTCGACCTGAACGGCTTGATCGCCGAAGGGAAGGCGGCGAACGCCGACGACGTGGTCGCCGGCCTGCGCGACGCCTTCGAGGACGACAACACCAAGGGCGTCATCCTGCGCGCCAATTCGCCGGGTGGCAGCCCGGTGCAGTCCAGCCTGATCAACAAGGAGATCACCCGCCTGCGCGAGAAGTACCCGGATACGCCGATCTATGCCACGGTCGGCGACATGTGCGCCTCCGGCTGCTACTACATCATCTCCGCCGTGGACAAGATATACGTCGATGAATCCTCGCTGGTCGGATCGATCGGCGTGCGCATGGACGGCTTCGGTTTCGTCGACGCGATGAAGAAGCTCGGTGTCGAACGACGCCTGCTCATGGCCGGCGAGCACAAGGGTATCCTCGATCCCTTTCAGCCGGAGCGCGAGGACGAGAAGCAGTTCGTCGAGAAGATGCTCGCCGAGGTGCACCAGCAGTTCATCGATGTCGTGAAGGCCGGGCGCGGCGACCGCCTGGCCGACGACCCGGATCTGTTCTCCGGGCTGTTCTGGGTCGGCAGGAAAAG
>JALULB010000084.1:5814-13796 GCA_027041035.1 Sedimenticola sp.
AACTGGGCCTGGCCGACGAGATCGGCAGCGCCGGCACGGTGGCGCGCGATGTCATCAAGGCCGAGAAGATCGTCGACTTCACGCAGAAGGAAGACCTGTTCAGCCGCCTGGCCGATCGCATCGGCGCGAGCATCGCGACCACGCTGATGCAACTCGGAAGCAGCGGCGGCAACCAGGTGATGCGTTGATGTTGCTTGGCGAACCCGCCCGGATAATGGCCACGGGCTGAATCATCGATGGACTTTCGGTATCATGCGTCGCAGCCGGTGTTCAACGCGGACGCGGGATTTCCGTAACGGGATGGAGCAAGATTACAATGATAACAGTCATAGGCAGTCTAAAGGGTGGCTCGGGCAAGAGTACCGTGACCTTCAATCTGGGCGTATGGCTCAGCATGGCGGGCCAGTCGGTGCAGTTGATCGATCTCGATCCGCAGGCGACCCTGACCGACGTGGTGGATGTCCGTCAGGAGGACGGGCACGAGCCAGCGCTTTCGGTGGTTGCCGGAAAGGACGTAAACAAACTGATAGACGCGGAGGTGGATCATGTCCTGATCGATATCGGCACGGCCAACCTGGATGGCATGAAACAGGCGATCAGGCTGGCTGAACAGATCGTCGTGCCGGTGCCGCCGAGTCAGGCGGATATCTGGTCCACGCAGCGTTTTCTGAAGTTCATCTCGGGACTCAACGGCGAGGAAAAGCCGCTTACCCGCGCGTTCATCAATCGTGCCGATACCCATCGCGCGATCCGCGAGTCGGACGAGGCGGCCGCCGCGCTGGTCAGTCTGCCGGATGTCGAGTTCATCAAGCCGCGCCTGGCGCAGCGCACCGTGTTTCGCCGCTCGTTCAGCGAGGGGCTGGCGGTATTCGAGCTGGAGCCGCGCGGTAAGGGCGCGCAGGAATGGAACGCGTTGTGCGCGGTACTGTTCAATGACGTGCTCTCCTGAGTGGCGATGATGCAATATCTGCTGTTTCCCGTGCTCCGGCACGGCGTGTTGTTGCTGCTGGTGGCGTGGCTCGCGCTGGGTTACTACTACCGCGCGGAGATCTTTTCGAAGACCGCCTGGGAGGCATCCGGCCCGGCGGAAGCCGGTTCGGTCGCGGAAACCCCCGGGGAAGCCGGTGGGCGGAGCGGGGAAATACCCGCCAGGTCGACGACCGCTCCCGAATCCGATGCTGCTGTCTCCACTGATACCGCCAAGGCGAAAAGCGACGAACCCACCGGTGAACGGCAGGTCGATGGCGCGCCGGGCGCGGTGAAGCCCACCAGCGTGCCGGCTTTCATGCGTGTGCTGCGCCCGACCGAACCCGAGGCGCCGCCCGCGTGGAAGACGCCCGTGCCGGTCGCCGCCAAACGTGCGCCGATACCTACCACGCCGCCACCCGCGAAAACGCGACCGGTCGAGCCCACGGCACCGCCGAACACCCAGCCGCCGGAACTGTTGAAGGCGCCCGAGGACACAACGTCTCATCAGCCACCGGTGGCCGCCGCGGCCAAGCAGGCAGCACCCGCGCCCGCGATACCGTCGCGGCAAGACGGCGACAGTGAACAGGTCTGGTTGGCGCGTGCCCGGAAAGCCTATTGGGAAGGGAAGAAAGACGCCGCCGTGGCCTATTATCGGCAGGGTCTGGCGCGTTTCCCGCAGTCCGCCGATCTGATTGGAGAACTGGGTAATATCGCGTTCGAGGAAGGACGTTATGCCGAGGCGATCGATTATCTGAGCCAGGCCGAGCAGCGCCTGCGCTCCGCCGGAAGGGATGCCGAAGCGGGCAACTTGGTGTCGATCATCGCATTGATAAAGCGTAAGATTGCTGAAAAACAGGCTGCCGCCAAGTGAGTTGGCGGTGGCTATATTGATGACCACACACCACCCCGGGGGAAAGCAATGGGATTTATCCGCAACCTGCTCGCGTTGATCGGGCTGGCCGTTGTCGCGGCCTGCATCTATGTGTTTGTGAACTATGGCGATTCGATCGGCCGTTTCGATCCGAATGCCGGCAAGACCTATCTACAGCTGGGCAAGGATGTGTTGCGCACCGGTAACGCGGTCGAGGCCACCGTGTGGAAGGTGCCGCTGGAAGAAGGCGTGAGCGCGGAGGACGCCGAGGAAGCGATGAAATCGGTGGCCAACGAGCTGAATATCTCCAATGTCGGCGAGCTGCCGCTGTCGAAGGATGTCGAGGCGAAATCCGGGAAACCCTACCGATTCGTCAAGATCTTCATGTTCTGCAACTCGCTGACGGCGGCGCAGATGATGGATTACAGCGACGCGTATTCCGCCTATCTGCCGTGTCGCGTCACCCTGTTGCAAGACAAGCAGAAGAAATTCTGGATCTACTCGCTGAACATGGATCTGATGCTCTATGGTGGCAGTCCGTTGCCGCCGGCGCTGAAGGCCGAGGCGTTGAAGGTGAAAAGCTCGATCCAGGAGATCATGCGGCGCGGTGCCGCTGGCGATTTTTGATCCCGGAGCGTTATATACGCGTCGCCCATGAATTTTCGGCCACTGCGGCTGCTCCTCGCACCCGTGGGCGACGAGTATAGGCGCGAAGAATCGGGCCTTATGGCCCGATTTTTCATTTCTGTGGTAGCATGCTTCCTGTCTTTACCCAATTGATCCATATCTTCATAGAAGTAGTACATCCCCGCGTTTTTCGACCTCGCGAAAGCTTGTTTTTCTACCACGCCAAGGCATGCGCAAGGCGCGTATCGATGCCACGCGGCATGCTTAGCGTATGCATGCTGGTGTTTCCGGGCTACTATTAGGCAAAATTACGGCAGGATTGTTTTATGGCTAATTCCGATTCCCAAGGGGCGGGTTCCCCGCAGGACGCTACCGAGACCGGTGGTGACCGAAACGCCGTGGATTCGATGGATCGGTTGTCCTCGGCCTTTGAAACCAGCGCCCGCCGCTGGGAACTGATCGTCTATCCTTCGCTGTTCGCCTTTATCGTGCTCGCGGCCTACGGCTTCTACCTGATCTTCAGCCTGTCGAAGGACGTGCATTACCTCGCGATCAGCGTGGATTCCAATATGACCTTGCTGGCGAGCAACATGCAGGCGGTTTCGGACAATATGGGCCAGTTATCGGCGAACATCCGTACAATTGCGGTCAGTGTCGAATCCATCAACGATCGTGTCGGCACGTTGGAGCCGATGATGCACAATATCCACTCGATGCAGGAGTCGATGAAATCGATGACGGTCGCGACGCACAATATGAGCCGCGATACCGCCGTGATGAATCAGAGTATCAGCCGGCCGATGTCCTTCTTCAACTCCTTCATGCCCTGGTAGGAATCCACGCCGGCCCGCCATGATGGACCCATCCTCCGACGGCAACCTGGTCATCGCGATCTCGTCGCGCGCGCTGTTCGACCTGAGCGAATCGCATCGCATCTTCCAGCAGCGGGGCGTCGAGGCCTATAGCGCCTACCAGATCGCCAATGAGAACGAACCGCTGGCACCCGGCGTCGCCTTCCCGCTGGTCAGCAAGCTGCTGGCGTTGAATGCATTACTGGACGGTCGGGCCTCGATCGAGGTCATCCTGCTGTCGCGTAACTCCGCCGATACCGGCTTGCGCATCTTCAACTCCATCGAGCATCATAATCTGCATATCACCCGCGCCGCCTTCACCGGCGGCAGCATGCCGTTCCGTTATATCGATCCGCTGGGCGCGCACCTGTTTCTGTCGGCGGATCGCGAGGACGTGGAGCAGGCGTTGAAGGCCGGCGTCGCGGCCGCCGCGATGCTGCCGTCCGGCGGCAACGAAACGGATGCCAGCGGCGAGGAGTTGCGCATCGCTTTCGATGGCGACGCGGTGTTGTTCTCCGACGAGGCGGAACGCATCTACCAGACCCAGGGGTTGAAGGCCTTCGAGCAGAGCGAGCGCGAGGCCGCGCATTCGCCGTTGCAGGGCGGGCCTTTTCAGCGCTTCTTCCTCGCCTTGCACCGGATTCAGAAGATCCCCGAGGCATCGAAATACATCCGTACCGCGCTGATCACCGCGCGGAGCGCGCCGGCGCACGAGCGTGTGATCCGCACCTTGCGTGACTGGCAGGTACGCATCGACGAAGCGCTGTTTCTCGGTGGTCGCGACAAGGGGGCTTTCCTGAAGGCCTTTGGCGCCGACATCTTCTTCGACGATCACCAGGGACATTGCGACTCGGCGCGCCAGCATGTTCCGACCGGCCATGTCCCGGTGCGCGACAACGAACCGAAAAAACAGGAGTCGAAAGATGCCCCTATCGCTGGATAAAGCCGGTATCGAGACCCGGCTGGAAACCCTGAACGCGCGGCTCGAACTGCCGTGGAGGCTGGAAGACGGTAAGCTGCGCAAGGTATTCGAGTTCGATAACTTCGTCAGCGCCTTTGGCTTCATGACCCAGGTCGCGCTGCTGGCCGAGCGGATGAACCACCATCCCGAATGGTTCAACGTCTACCGGCGGGTCGAGATCGACCTGACCACGCACGAGGCCGGCGGTATCAGCGAACGTGATTTCGAGCTTGCCGCCGAGATCCAGCGCCTTGCACAATTTTAATCCCCGTCAATCCTTGTTATCCGGAACAACACAATGAGACACATCAAGAAAATCCTCTCCTATTCCATTGCCGGCAGCCTCGGGCTGAGCGTAGTCGCCAGCCTGCAAGGCTGTGGCCAGCAGTCCCCGCAGGAAGGCGTGCGGGATTCCGGCTACAGCCAGAACCAGAACTTCTTCATGGTCATCGAGCAGACCGGTACCAATCCCGATACCTACAAGGTAGCCGAGAAGCACCCGACCGACGGTCCGACGCGCGCCATCCTGCGCCAGATGGACGGCACCGAGCGCTTCATGTCCGAGGACGAATTGCGCAAGCTCGCCGAGCAGGAGGCTCAGAAGGTCGAAGCGGGACAATCGCGGCTCACCCAGGATTCCGCGGGCATGTCCGGCGGCATGTCGCTCGGCGAGACCATCATGGCGGCGGCGGTCGGTTCTCTGGTCGGCGGCATGATCGCCAACCGCCTGATGGGCAACCGCAATTTCCAGCGCAACAGCCAACGTTTCGGCGGTGGTCGGCCGACCAGCAGCCTGGCGCGCGCCGGGAATGCCACCAAGCGGGCGCCATCGTCGCTGAACAAGAAACCGCAATCGCGCCGTGGCTTTTTTGGTGGTGGTTCGCGCAGCTCGCGTTCCTTCGGCGGCTTTGGCGGCTGAATCATGGTCGATCTTATCGAAGTCGAGCCGCTGAACACCGAGGTACTGGAAGACATCGGCATGAGCTGGCACACGGATGCCGACGGCAGCGCCTATGTCAGTAACGCCCTGGTGCGCGTCAGCGACGCGGAGGCCGAGGCCTATGCCGAGGCGGCGAACAGCCTGTACGATATGTATGTCGAGGCCGCCCAGGTTGTCATCGACGAGCAGCGTTATATCGAGCTGGGCATTCCGTCGAACATGGTGCCGATGATCGAGGACAGCTGGGAGCGGGACGACTGGCACCTGTACGGTCGCTTCGACCTGGCCGGCGGGCTCGACGGCCTGCCGATCAAGTTGATCGAGTTCAATGCCGACACCCCGACCAGCCTGTTCGAGACCGCCATTGTGCAATGGGCCTTGCTGAAGGCCAACGGCATGGACGAAAGCCGGCAGTTCAACAACCTGCACGAGATGTTGCAGCAGAACTTCAAGCGTCTGCTGATCGGCGAGGCACCGCTGGAGACTTTCGAGCAACGCTACAACGGCGAGGCCATTCTGTTTTCCAGCGCGCCGGAGCTGCCCGAGGACGAGCGCACCGTGCGCTTCCTGCAGGAAGTGGCCAGCGCGGCGGGCTTCTACACCGATTTCAGCTACCTGGGCGAGGCCGGTTTCAGCGAGCGGGATGGTGTATACAACAGCGACGAACAGCGCGCCGACTTCTGGTTCAAGCTGTACCCGTGGGAGGACATCGCCGCCGATGAACTGGAGCTGATGCGCCTGCTCGAAGGCATCCAGCTGCATGGCCACACGCGTTTCGTCAACCCGGCGTATACCCTGCTGTTCCAGAGCAAGGGCATGCTGAAGGTGCTCTACGAGCGGTTTCCCGATTCGCCCTATCTGTTGCCGGCGGCCCATGAACCCCTGCCGGACGCGAAGCAGGTGGCGAAGAAGCTGTTCGGCCGGGAAGGCGCGAACACTCAGATCCTCGATGCCGACGGCCGTATCCTGGCCGAGACCGATGGACCCTACGCGCATCACAAGACCGTCTATCAGGGCTGGGCGGAGTTCCCGCGCGACGGCACCGGGCAACACTACCAGGCCGGCGTGTTCTTTGCCTGGGAGGCCTGCGCGCTGGGGTTTCGTCGCGGCGGCGAGATTCTCGATGATATGAGCAAGTTCGTCGGGCACGTGATGCGTTGAGCCGGGCAAGGAGCGACCCTGCCTGATTATACTCGTCGTCCGTAACTACTCGCTCACTACCAGATTCGTCACCGCTATTGGCTGTTTCTTCCGGAAAACGTCGTGAATACATCCCTGTAGGCTCGACGGCGGCATCCCTGCCGCCGACGTTTCCTCCAGAAACAGCCAATAGCGGCGACTGTGCAGCGTCGGGCGACTTGGGCGAGTAGTTACCGTCGCTCATGAATTTTCGGCCACTGCGTCCGCCCCTCGCGCCCCTGGCCGTTGTTGCGGAAACTCGCCATGGTCCAGGCTATGACTCGTTTCCGCGCTATCCTTTACTGTCTGATTTCAGTGGTACCCAAATCATGAAACTATTCGATCGCGATCTGCCCGACCTGCCGACCTTGCGCGAGGTCAAGCCCAACACCCTGATCTTCGAGCGTCCCGGCGCGTTGCCGCGCGATCTGTGCGCGGAGATGGTACAGCGTTTCGAGGCCCACCCGGAACAACAGAACCCCGGGGTCATCGGCCAGACGATGGTCCAGGATCCAGCGGTGAAGCGCACCATGGATCTGATCATCAGCAATAAGGACGACTGGAAGGACATCGACCAGATGCTGTTCCGCTGCGTCGGCGCGGCGATGACCGAGTTCCGCGAAACCTATCCGTTCTTCAAGGGACCGTTCAAGGACATGGGCTATCAGATGCAACGCTATCTGCCCGGCGAGTTCTACCAGTGGCACATCGACGGGGGTAGTCACCAGTTCATGGATCGCCAGCTGGTCGTGCTGTGGTATCTGAACGATGTGCCGGAGGGCGCCGGCGGCGAGACCCAGTTTCTCTATCAGGATGTCAGCGTGCGTCCGGAGGCCGGCAAGATGGTCGTGTTCCCGCCGTTCTGGACGCACGAGCACCGCGCCAACGAACTCACCGAGGGGGCGAAATACATCGCCACGACCTGGGTGCTGTTCGCCTGATGACGGCGACACGGCCGGCCTTGCTGGCGATCTTCGAACTCGGCGGCTACCCGAACTTCATGCCGCTTTATCAGCGGCTCGGGTTCGACGCGACGCTGGTGAACTCACTGCGCAAGGCGCGCAACTGGCTGAAGAAGCACCGGCCCGTGGTGATCGTCGCGGAATACAACTTCCAGTCCGACTTCCGCGACCGGTCGAGCAACCTGGAAACCCTGATGGCGATCCTGCAGAAGATGCCGGAGGTGGGGCTGATCGCCTTCTATCAGCCCAACCAGCGGGCGCGCTTCGAGGCCCTGCGCGAGCGTTTCCCGACGATCGTCGGTCTGGCGTATCCGATCACCGAAACGGCGTTGGAAGCGCGGTTACAGGCGATGTTGTCAGGCGGCGAAGATCTGCTGCAATAGCTGCTTCACCGAACCCGGATCGAACGGCTTGTCGCAGATCGCCGACACGCCGGACTGCTGCACCGCCGCCAGCCGGTTCTCGTTCTCCTCGCTGGTGACCATCATGATCGGGATGCTCGCCTGACCGGAATGGTTGCGGATCTCGTCGACCAGCTCCCTGCCGTCCATGTTCGGCATGTTGTAGTCGGTGACCACCAGGTCGAAGAAGCGTTGTTGCAGCATCGCCAAGGCTTCCACGC
>JALULB010000085.1 GCA_027041035.1 Sedimenticola sp.
AGCTGGTGATCTCCTACAACCCCGGCTACCAGAGCCTGATGAAGGATCTCAAGCAATCCACCAAGCAACGCTTCGTCGGCATGGATTTCGAATACGCCCCGGCCGACGTGGAAGCCGGCATCGTCGCCAGGGAAGCCGACATCGACGAGGACACCGCGATGAAGCTGGTGCGCGTCGGCGAAGCCGCGCGCAACCTGAAGGGCCACGGCCTGGACGAAGGCATTTCGACGCGCCTGCTGGTCTACGCGGCCGCGCTGATGGGCAAGGGCATCGAACCGCGTGGCGCCTGCCGCATGGCCCTGGTTCGTCCGATCACCGATGATGCCGATATCCGCGGCACCTTGTTCCACGCCATCGACGCGATATTCGACTGAGTCCGGGCCGCCGTGAGCATCGAGAGCGACGAAAACACCGTGCGGTTGTACCGCGAGCAACTGCGCTGTAACTTCCCCCAGCTGGACGACACCTTCGCCGACTGCCTGCAGGAAGCACTGGCGCTGCTGTCCGAGCAGGGGATCAAGGACTATCTCGAAGGCGCCTCGCTGGTGTGCATGATCGGCCGCGGCTTCGAGCCGGTACTGGTGTATCTCGAAGAGATGCCGCAGGTCGCCAGCCTGATCGACGAGGAGATGCTCAACACCGCCGCGCAGACCGTCTGGAAACTCTCGCGCAGCCCGAATGGCGCGGCCATCCTGCCATTACTGCAATCGCTGCCCGAGGCCGCGCGACGACTCGCCAGCCGGGAACAGATGGAGCACTATCTGGAACTGATCCTGGACATGATGGAGCGCACCACCGGCTCCATCCACGGTTTCCACACCACCCAGCCCAGCCCGGGTCTGCCCGAGATCCTCAACCAGATGCCCTATCTACTGAACCAGCTTTCGCTGGAGGGGCTGCACAACTGGATCGAATACGGCATCCGCAACTATAACGACCACCCCGACCGCCAGCGCGACTACTTCAGCCTGCAATCCGCCGACGCGCGCGCGATGCTGCAACGCGAACGCCACGGCACCCTGTTCGCCGATGTCGAACGCCAGCTCGGCCTGTACATGCGCGCGCTCTGGCGCGACAAGCCGCATTTCGTACCCTACTCCACCGGCTGGGACGAGTTGCGCAAGCCGATGCCTTATTTCGACAACCTCGGGATGCGCCTGCCGGATGTCTTCGACGACAGTGAAAGCGGCGTCAGCGGCCTGAATCGTTATCGCGCGATACTCGCCCACATGGCCGCGCACCAGCGCTGGAGCCAGGCGGTGTTCGCCGACAACCTGAGTCCTTTTCAACGCATCGCGGTCGAGCTGCTCGAAGACTCGCGCGTCGAATACCTGGCGATGCGCGAATACCCCGGCATGCGGCGCATCTGGCAGGCGCTGCATCCAATACCCGAGGAGGACGCCTGCGACCCGGAAACGCACTCGTGCATCCGCCACCGTCTGGCGATGCTGTCGTGGGCCATCCTGAACCCGGACGGCCATGGTTACCGCAACCCCGACATCATCGATTTCAGCCAGCGCTTCCACGCGATGATGGAAAGCGGCGATACCAGTACCCAGGATTCACTCAAGCTGGCCATCGCCTTCGGCGCCAAGACGCGCGTGCAATCGGATCAGTTGCCCAACGTGGTGTTCGAGCATACCGTGGTCGAATACCGCGACGACAATCGCCATCTGTGGAAATTCATCGAGATGGGCGATGAAGAAGAGATGTTCGACGAGCACGAGAACGAAGCCCAACAGAACGACGAAGAGCAGCAGGGGCTGCCGCCGCGCCATTACCCGGAGTGGGACTATCACACCAAGACCTACCGGCCGGACTGGGTCAGTGTCTACGAAAGCCTGCACAAGCCCGGCGATCCGGCGAAGATCGATGCGATTCTCGACAAGCACGCCGCGCTGGCGAAGCGCCTGAAACAGATCCTCGACATGCTGAAGCCGCAGCAATACGTGCGCATCCGCTATCAGGAGGAAGGCAGCGAGCTGGATCTGGATGTCGCCGTCCGCTCGCTGATCGACTTCAAGAGCGGCGCGACCCCCGATCCGCGCATCAACATGAGTCACAAACACGACGGCCGCGACATCGCCGTGATGCTACTGCTGGATCTGTCCGAATCGCTGAACCAGGTGCCCGAAGGGTGCAACCAGAGCATCCTCGAACTCAGCCGCGAAGCCGTCTCGCTGCTTGCCTGGGCGATCGAGAACCTCGGTGATACCTTCGCCATCGCCGGCTTCTCGTCGAACAGCCGCCACGAGGTGCGCTACCAGCACATCAAGGGCTATCGCGAGCACTGGGACGACGACGTAAAGGCGCGACTCGCGGCGATGGAAGCCAGCCATTCGACGCGCATGGGCGCGGCGATGCGGCATGCCGGACACTACCTGGAGCATCAACAGGCCGACAAGAAACTGATGCTGATCCTGACCGACGGAGAACCCGCCGACATCGATGTGAAGGACGAACGCCTGCTGATCGAGGACACCCGTCGCGCGGTGCTGGAACTCGACCAGCAAGGCATCTACAGCTACTGCATCAGCCTGGATCCGCATGCCGACGACTACGTCAGCGATATCTTCGGTAAACGCTACAGCGTCATCGACCATGTCGATCGCCTGCCCGAGAAACTCCCGGAACTGTTCGTCTCGCTGACCAGCTGAACCCGGGCGGAAAACCCGCGCCGGCGGGCCATCCGCCGGGGTCTCTAGGAGCCTGTCGGATTATGGGGGATCGTAGCGAGAAGGTGGGAGAGCGAGGCCAAATGTTTCCGGTTTTGAGGCGCATAGTGGGCCTATGTAACGAAAAAACGGGGATATTTGGGCCGCTCTCCCATCTTCGCAGTAGATTCATCCATAATCCGACAGGCTCCTAGGATGGCGCCGGCGCGTGGCGCTGGCGTCACCCCGCCACGGGCGATCCGCCCCCGGCGTTATTCGTGATGGTGTCCATCCGGCCCGTGCACGTGGCCGTGCTCCAACTCCTCCGGCGACGCATCGCGGACATCGACCACGCTGACATCGAAGTGCAGGTTCTCGCCGGCCAGTGGGTGATTGCCATCGACACTGACGGTATCGTCGTTCACCGCCGTGACCATCACCACCATCATCTGGCCTTCCGGCGACTGCGCCTGAAACTGCATGCCCGGCTCGATATCGACATCGGCTGGGAACATGTTGCGCGGCACCTGCTGGATCTGCGCCAGATCGCGTTCACCGTAACCCTCCGCCGGCGCGACCGACACGCTCATGCTGTCGCCGGCCTTCTTGCCTTCCAACGCACTCTCCAACCCGGGAATGATGTTGCTGGCGCCGTGCAGATAGGCGAACTGCCCATCCTGCGACTCGTCCATGACTTCGCCTTTGTCGTTCTTCAAAACATAGTTCAGTGTCGCCACCTTGTCTTTAGAGATTTCCATCGCTGCCTCCAGTCAGGAAAATAATAGTGTCTGGAAGCCATCGCCCCAGCATAAGCCGGCGAGTTTATCACGCGATAAGCCGATATGTCCGCCGCCTGTCAACCGATCCAGCCGCCACGCGTTGTACTGGATGCAAGGCAAAAAAATCCGCGAACAACAACAGGAGACAGATGATGAACAAAACCCTCGCATTGAGCTTGGCGCTGTGCGCCACGACCTTCATGACCAGCGCCCAGGCCGGCGGCACCCGCGACCCCGGTGTCAATCATCGCCAACATCACCAGGCCGCGCGCATCGTTCAAGGCGTTCGCTCCGGCGAGCTGACACGGCGCGAAACCCGCCATCTGGCCCACCAGCAGATGCGCATCCGTCACGAGGAACGGCGCTTCAAATCCGACGGCACCTTGACCCGACGCGAGCGCGCCAAGCTGCATCACGATCTGAACCACGCCAGCGCCAGCATCTACCGTCAGAAGCACGACCGCCAGCATCGCTGAGCCTCTTCGTCGTCCGCCCTCCGGGGCGGACTGTCAGGTCCCCAGCACGCGCATCACCGCCAGCATCCGGGCGCGCATCTCCGCCGGTTGCGCCGAGTACAGCATCATCAACTCACGCATGTCCTCCGGAAAAGAGGCGAACAGCGGGTCGTGCTCGATATGCTGCTCGTCCATCCAGCCTGAGACAGCGTGGATATGCCGCTCGAAAGCGCGCGCGAAATCGTCGTCGATCGGCAGGAAGGGGTTCTCCACGCGGGCAAGCAGGTCCGCCTTGCTCAGACCGACGGCTTTCGCCAGTCGCGCCAGGGCGCCACGCTTCGATTGCCTCTCCTCGACGATATGCATCAGGTTCTGGTGACGAATGGCGTGCAGATCACGCGCGTTCGGCCGGATGGGCCCGTGGCCGAACATCAGCCAGCACGGCGAGGCACCGGTGGCGCGACTGATCAGCATGATGTCATCGGGGCCGGGCGTGGAGATGCCCGCCTCGTAATTACCCAAGCGCCCCGGCTTCCAGCCCGGCACCTGTTCCAGCAAGGCCGCCTGGGTATTCAGGCCGGCCATCCTGCGCGCCTGTTTGATGCGCGCGCCTATCGTCGTATCGAGTGTCATGCTTCCCCCGGAGGATAAAATTGATGTAACTACTCAGCTAACCGCTGAAATGCGCCAGCTCTGCGTTCAAAAATGGTCATTTACACTTGTAACC
>JALULB010000086.1 GCA_027041035.1 Sedimenticola sp.
CAGGCCGTTGCCCAGGTCCTCGGAACCCTTGAAGCCAAGACGGCTTGCGCGGCTGACGACATCCCAGCCGTCGGTTGCGTCACTGTCGTCCAGACGATCATCGATGGATACGTGCAGTTTGCCGTACGTGGTTACGCTACCAGCCTGTGCTGCCATTGGCGCAGCCACGGCGGCAGCAATGGCCAGAGATAAAAGCTTTTTGTTCATTTGGAACTCCCGCTTGCGGTTGTTTAGGTTATAAAGTGTTGCAGGCAGGATAATAGACAATTATGCAACTTGATGCAAGCCTTAATTGAAAAAAATACCACAACGAGCAAAAAGTGTTGCTAATCCACCACATCAAGCCACGACTTATGCGACCTCAGGCATTTTTAAGCGTTTTCTTTTTTGCCTTCGCCGTGGGAGCCTTCTTATGAGCGACTGAAGCCGGCTTCTTCGGACTGGCTTTTTTTGACGCCTTCTTCTTGCGCGTGGCGGTCCCGGCCTTTTTCGTGGCCTTCCGTCCGGCTTTCGCCTTGGGCTTGGCCGCCTTTGGTGACTTTTTCGCCACAGCAGGCCGGCTTTTGGTTCCGGTTATTGTCTCCGCGACCTTGGATACCGAACGTTTCTTCGCGACCTTCTTCGCCGCTTTCTTCTTGGCAGCCGCCTTGGCCACCTTCTTCTTTGCCGCCACGCGCTTCGGCGCGGGGGATTTTTTTACCTTTGAAGCCGTTTTTCCACCGCTCCGGGCCGCCAGGTCAGCGGCCTTCTCCTCGCTGGGTGACGGAGCACGCGGCTCCGAGGCTTCGACCGAGACACGCTTCAACTCGGGCTTCAATCTCCGATAGACGGCCTTCGGCTCGTCGCCGCCATCGATATCGATCAGCCGGCCATATACCTTATAGTATTGGAGCAACGGCCCGATCAGGCCGGCGAAGATACGCAAACGGTTACTGATCGTCTCTTCGTAATCCCCGGGACGCTGGATGATCCTGGCGCCGCAGTTGTCGCACACGCCCTCGACCATCGGTGGATTAACATAAAGATTGTACTGCATGCCACAGTTGTCGCAGCGCGCCTGCCCGACCAGACGCTCCATCAGGACATCCGAATCCACCTTCAGATGGATGACGATATCGACATGCTGGCCACGCTGAGCGAGGAAGCGTTCCAGCTCTTCCGCCTGACCGGCGTTCAGCGGATAGCCTTCCAGCACGAAGCCCTCCGCCACGTCCGCGCCGGCCAGACGCTCGTTCATGGCCAGCAGCACCAAGCCATCCGGCACGCACTGCCCGGCCTTGAGGTACTGGGCCACCTGCGCCGAGAGCGCGCGTTCCTTCTGCGCGCAATTCGCCAGCACTTCGGCAACCGTCAACACCGGAAGGCCGAAATCCTTGCCGATCAAGGCGGCCAGCGCCGTCTTACCCGATCCCGGAGGACCCACCAATATTACTCGCATATTTCGCCTGCCCTTGCCTGGGTTTGCATTTCGTATAGTTACCGTCCATGTCCGGACGCCGGTTTTGACGGAAAAGCTGCGTCAGTCGCCAGCGTGGCCGACACCTCCGCAACGAGACCCCGGCACATCGACGGAGAAACATACTTGTCGCCCATGGGTTTTCGGTTTTTCGAGGCCGTTCCTCGCGCCCTTGGGCCAGGGACGGCCGCGGTGGCCGAAAATTCATAGGCGATCGAGTATAAAACCGCCGACGCGATCACGCGGAACCCTCGACGATCCCACTCACCCTGACGCAGGCGCTCCAATCCCAACAGCGACTCCGCCTGGAAAAATCCATAAGATACTATACAAGCCGTTGATTTGAAATCGTTTCCTCTATCCCCTGAAGAAAAGCACCAAAGACAGGCAAGGATTCACGACCTGCCCAAGCCGCGCGAGAATTAGAGAATTAGCAAATTGCATGCATCCATCCAACATTTAGATTGGCTGCATGGCCACTGAATGGATTAAGCTGGCGCGAGTTTTTTTTCCGAATTCGCTTGAGGCGTGACTTTGCTTCGCGGCAGTGGAGTGCGATGCTTCAAACGTCCGCGACGGTCCGCGTCAGCTACAGAGACAGGCGCCATGCCAGAGATACCCGATATCAGCGAGACCGAGAAATGGGTAATTGAGAATACCTTGAAGGAGCGCTATGGCCAGGATGTCCCCATCGAACTCGCCGACTCCGAGATTCGCCTGAACCCCTCGGATCGCGAACTCAGCAGTTGCCCCGTGGTGTACTGGAACGCGGACGACTGCAACTTCATCATCTTCAAGACAGGCGATCGCCGCTATCGCTGCCAGTTCTTCTACCGCAGCTACCAGCAGTTCAGCACCGGCGTCCACGAATACGACGACCTGACCGAATGCATCGTCTCGCTATTGCAGGCGCAAGCGGATCACACCGCCAAGGAGCGCGGCGACCTGTGATGCCCTCGCTTATCCCATTTCAATTCAACTTCTCACTTTGGAGCATCCCTACATGTCTGTAAAGAATGCCTTCTATGCACAGTCGGGCGGCGTGACCGCCGTCATCAACGCATCGGCATGCGGCGTTATCGAAACCGCCCGCCAGCACAGCGACAAGATCGCCAACGTCTATGCCGGTCGCAATGGCATCATCGGCGCGCTGACCGAGGACCTGATCGATACCAGCCAGGAATCCGCCGAGGCGATCGCCGCGTTGCGGTATACGCCATCCGGGGCATTCGGCTCCTGCCGCTACAAGATGAAGAGCCTGGAAGACAACAAGCACGAGTACCAGCGCTTGATCGAGGTGTTCAAGGCACACGACATCGGCTACTTCTTCTATAACGGCGGTGGCGATTCGGCCGACACCTGTTACAAGGTCTCCCAGTTGTCGGAGACCATGGGATTCCCGGTACAGGCGATCCATATCCCGAAGACCGTGGACAACGATCTGCCGATCACCGACAACTGCCCCGGCTTCGGCTCGGTGGCGAAATACATCGCGGTCTCCAGCATGGAGGCCAGTTACGACGTGCGCTCGATGGCCGCCACCTCGACCAAGGTGTTCGTCATCGAAGTGATGGGACGCCATGCCGGCTGGATCGCCGCCGCCGGCGGACTCATCGAGGACCAGGGCATCCCTGTCGTGATCCTGTTTCCCGAGGTCGAATTCGACAAGGCCGCGTTCATCGCCAAATGCAAGGACAAGGTCGAGAAATTCGGCTATGTCACCGTCGTGGTCTCCGAGGGCACGCACTGGCCGGACGGCAAGTTTCTCGCCGAACAGGGCACGCGCGACTCCTTTGGCCATGCCCAGCTGGGCGGCGCGGCGCCGGTCGTCGCGAACATGATCAAGGAAGCGCTTGGCTACAAATTCCACTGGGCGGTCGCCGACTATCTGCAACGCGCCGCGCGCCATCTCGCCTCCAAGACCGATGTCGACCAGGCCTACGCGATGGGCAAGGCCGGCGTGGAATTCGCCCTCGCCGGCGACAACTCCATCATGCCGGCGATCATCCGCACGTCGAACAGCCCATACGCCTGGGAGGTCGGCAAGGCGCCGCTGTCCGAGGTTGCCAACGTCGAGAAGATGATGCCGATGGAATACATCTCGGAAGACGGTTTCGGCATCACCGCGGCCTGCAAGGAATATCTGCTGCCGCTGATCCAGGGCGAGGACTACCCGCCCTACCAGGACGGCATGCCCGCCTACGTCACGCTGAAGAACGCGACCATCGCCAAGAAGCTGGGTGCTTTCGAGGTCTGACGCGGGATTCGAAGGGCCGGGCAACCGGCCCTTTTTGCTGTTCACTCCCACCCCGATGATTCAGGCTGCCATGACACGAGACAGAGCGAAAGAACTCATACGCACGCAGCTTCAATTTGGCGGCGGTTACAACCGCAACGCGGTTCGGCTGATCCTCGCCGAGATTCAGATCGATCACGGCCAGACCGCCGTCGACCAGCTGATCAACGAGCTGGAACTCGATGAAAAATTTGGCTTGAAGGCCGGCACGGACTTTTCCCATGTCGGCAGATAGCCCCCGGGACGCCTCCGGATGAATCGGGATGAAGTCGCCGTTCGCAATCTCGCGCCGCGCGGCCCATCCACGACACATTCGGAAACGCCCATCATGATACTTGTAGCAACAACATTAACCGGAGGTACGAAATGAGCGCAGCTTTAGTATTCGCGCTGATATGCGGAGGCCTCGCCATCGTGTATGGCGTCGTTTCGATGAAGTGGATCCTTGCCCAACCGCAGGGCAACGATCGCATGAAAGAGATTGCCCTGGCGGTGCAGGAAGGCGCTCAGGCCTACCTTAACCGGCAATACACCACCATCGGGATCGCCGGCGTGGCATTGCTGATCATCCTGTGGGTCTCGCTGGGATCGTTGACCGCCATCGGCTTCGCCATCGGCGCGATACTCTCCGGCGCGGCCGGCTATATCGGCATGAATATCTCGGTGCGCGCCAACTCGCGCACCGCCGAAGCCGCCAACAACGGCATAAATGCCGCCTTGCAGGTCGCCTTTCGCGGCGGCGCGATCACCGGCATGCTGGTGGTCGGGCTCGCCTTGCTGGGCGTCGCCGGTTACTACGGCGTATTGCAGGCCATGGGCGTCGAGGACAC
>JALULB010000087.1 GCA_027041035.1 Sedimenticola sp.
TCCTGAGCGTGGGGCCGCGCAGCCTGCTGGAGCGTTGGGACAGCGATGGCCGCGCCATTCCGCCTCCGAGCCGGCCCGGCCATCGCTGTCCCAACGCTCCAGCAGGCTGCGCGGCCCCACGCTCAGGATGCTGGCGATACCGCTGGACAGCACGACTAACGCGGCCACGGCCAGCAGCATCACCACCGGCCCACGCCACCAGCGAGCGCCCGAGGACTCTCTCTCCCGCGCCATGTCCGCTCGCCGGCTACTGACGTCGCCAGCTCGTCGTATCGCCGGCATCCTCCAGCACGATGCCCTGCTCCACCAACTGATCGCGAATGCGGTCCGCCTCGGCCCAGTTCTTCTCCTTGCGCGCGGTCAGGCGGCGCGCGATCAAGGCTTCGATGCGATCATCGTCGAGACCGTCGGCGGCCTTTCCACCACGCAGCCAGGTCTCCGCGTCGGATTGCAGAAACCCGAGTACGCCTCCGAGCTGCCGCAATCGGGCGGCCATTGCCGCGGCGGCTTCTGGATCGGCGTCGCGTGCCCTGTTGATCGCCCGGGCGAGTTCGAACAGGGCCGCCAGCGCCTCGGGCGTGTTGAAGTCATCCTGCATCGCGGCATGAAAGCGCTCCACGATCTCCTCCGCGCCGCCGGGTGCGGCCTCCGGCAGGCCGCGCAGCGCGGTATAGAAACGCACCAGCGCGGCGCGCGCGTTGTCCAGGTGCGCGTCGTCGTAGTGCAACGGGCTGCGATACTGGCTGGTCATGATGAAGTAACGCACGGTTTCGGCGTCGTAGCGAGCGAGTATCTCGCGCACCGTGAAGAAATTGCCCAGGGACTTCGACATCTTCTCGTCGTTGATACGCACGAAACCATTGTGCATCCAATAGTTGACGAACTTCTCGCAGGTGGCGCCCTCGGACTGGGCGATCTCGTTCTCGTGATGCGGAAAGGTCAGATCCGCGCCGCCGCCGTGGATATCGAAATGGTTGCCCAACTCGCGGGTGGACATCGCCGAGCATTCGATATGCCAACCCGGCCGCCCCTTGCCCCACGGGGAATCCCAGCTTGGCTCATCCGGCTTGGCCGACTTCCACAGGGCAAAATCCAGCGGGTCCCTTTTGTCCTCGTCCACCACGACGCGCGCGCCGGCGCGCAGATCCTCGATGCTCTTGCCGGAGAGTCTCCCATAGCCGGGGAAGCTGCCAACCGCATAGTAGACATCACCGTTCGTCGCGACATAGGCGTGCTCGTTGTCGATCAGGCTGGTGATCATCGCAATGATCTCGTCGATGTGCTCGGTCGCGCGTGGCTCGGCGTCCGGCCGCAACACGCCGAGGGCATCGGCATCCTCGTGCATCGCGGTGATGAAACGCCGCGTAAGCTCCAGGAAGGATTCCCCTTTCTCGTTCGCGCGCTGAATGATCTTGTCGTCGATATCGGTGATATTGCGCACGTAGGTGACATCGTAGCCAAGAAACTTCAGATAACGATAGACGATATCGAATACCACCATCACCCGCGCGTGCCCCAGATGACAATAGTCATAAACCGTCATGCCGCAGACATACATGCGCACCTTCCCCGCTTCGATCGGGACGAATGCCTCTTTGCCGCGAGTGAGGTCGTTATGGATCTTCAACATACCGTGCCACCAAACCAGAGAATGACCCCGCATTTTAGCACTGTTGATGGGTTTGTGACGCTGGCAACGCGGAGTAAAACAATCAGCCGGGCAATCTTGCGCGCGCTGACGCAAAGCGGACAGAGTTCACAATTCAGGAACCGATGGATGCAAGCACGCGCGCAAAACCGGCCAGCGAGACCCGCCGCTAAGCTTAACTTAAGTTAAGCTGGCTAGGATCAGTGCAACAGGGAATCCTGCGACTTCCACGACGATCTCGCTATCTCGACAGAGGGCTTATAACAATGACTTTACGCATGACCAAACGTTTGGCAATGGACCTACGATCATTCTTTTTACTCTTCCTCATCCTGCCCGCTTTTCCGGTTTCCGCCGCAACCACCGCCTGCGTCGGCGACTGCCTGCATGTACCGGCAATCGAGCTGAGCGCGGCCTCGTTGAGCCAGGGCCTGACCCGCATCAGCGCGCAGGCGCAGGTACTGGACCAGAACGGCAACGCAAGCAGCGCGCGTGGCGCTGTCGTCCATGGCGTCTGGACACGACCGAATGGCAGCACCTTCGATCAGTATGCGGTGGTGGGAAACCGTCTGCGTGTCGAATTCCGCCTGCACACCGTCGGTGAATATGGCGAATACCGCTTCAGCATCGTGGATGTCAACAAGGCCGGATATGGATTCGACACAAATGCGGGCGGCACGTTGGAAGCCTCGTTTGCGCTGATCAATCCCGACAATATCCTGCCGACAGCCGTGCCGAATGCCGATACCACCGGTGGTGGCGCGCCGCTGACGGTAAACCTGAGCGGTTCCTCGTCCAACGACCCGGATGGCGCCATCGTCGCCTATCATTGGGATTTCGGAGACGGCTCCAGCGCCGATGCCGCCGACGCCGCTCACACCTACACGACGCCCGGCATCTACGACGCCGTGCTCACCGTGACCGACGATCAGGGCGGCAGCACCAGCCAACGCATCGCGATCACCGTCAGCTCGCAGGATACCCCCTGCACCTCCCGCTGCCTGCATGTCGACCGCATCTCGATGCGCGCCTATCGGCCGCTCTGGGGGCTGAATTCCAGCCGGGTGACCGCCATGGTCTGGATTAAAGACGAGATAAACCGCACGCTGAAGGATGTCACCGTGCACTGCATCTGGACCATGCCGGATGGCAGCGAGGTGGAACAGAGCCGCCATATCGATCCCAACAGTTGGAAATGGTTCGCCGACATGCGGGTGCCGGCGATCCAGACCGGCAACTATCAACTGCGCATCACCAATATCGTCGCGGACGGCTATAGCTTCGACGCCGAAAGCAGCGCGATACTCTCCGTCAATATCACGGTCTCGCCCTGATTACGCGAGCAGCCCCGTCATCCCGTGCCGACGTGTCCTTCAGTCGGGATGACGCGCCTGCCCGGCGGTCGGCAAGCTGATACGCCGATAGCCCTTGGGCAGCGTGAACAACGCGGCATCCACGTGGCGGTCGCTGGCGTAGTTCTGCAACGCACGATCCTTGCCCGGGGTATGCCAGTACACCGGCAGGCCCAGGCTCAAACCCCGGTTCGGCGCATACACGTGCGTCACCAGGTCGCATTCGCTCTGGCTGCCCGCGGGCATGCCGGGCAACGTCGCCCATTGCTGATCGGCCAGGCGGGATGAAAACTCCCGCCACGCGCCGACCGCCTTCGGCATCACGTCGGGCAGCACGACGATCTCCTGGCAATCCTTTCCGTTCACGCGCAAGCGATAGTGTCGTGGCTTGATACCACGAATCGACGGGCCACCGGGTTCGGCAACCGGCGTCACATTCAGTCGAAACCCCGTAGGCTGGCCGCCGCGCCGTCCCCCTGGCGCGTCGATCTTCAGAACGGTTTTGTCCTCGTCCGAGACATCGTGGATGATCCCGGTGTCGCGATCGAAGAGCAGATAACCATCGGTGCCCTCGCCCTGATCGAGACGCAACCAGCGCGGCGTGATCAGAAAGCGCGAGGTATAGGGTTCGCTGCCGGATTCCTGCACGCGATACTCCAGCACATCGGCTTTCACCGCCCAAAGGTCAGGTGAATAGACAGAGAGAAAAAAGATAATTATCAGTGTTTTGCGCATAATTCTTCAAGCCTTTTCAATTCATTCTCGCTAAACCCGGCATCGCGTCTCGCGGCATGATGCAATGGACAGCGGATCTCGCCGTGCAGGTATTCTCGCAATAGACTGAAATAGGTCGCCTCGGGTTCCAGGTGACGCCGGGCGCACAGATGATGGAACCAGCGCGTGCCGGCCTCGACATGGCCGATCTCCTCGCGCAGGATGAGCTCCAGCACCTTCACGGTCGCGTCGTCGCCGATGCCGCTGAACTTGCGCATGATCCCGGGCGTGACATCCAGGCCGCGCGCCTCCATGACCCTCGGCACCAACGCCATGCGCGCCAATGGGTCGTGACGGGTGCGCAACGCCATGTCCCAGAGTCCGTCGTGCGCTGGAAAATCACCGTAGGCGGCACCCGCCTCGGCCAGCCGCCCCCGCAGCAGTTCGAAATGCCGCGCCTCGTCGGCGGCTACGTCGATCCAGTCCGCGTGGAATCCCTCCGGCATCTCCGGGTATCGATATACCGCGTCGATGGCGAGATTGATGGCATTGAACTCGATATGCGCGATCGCGTGAATCATCGACAGCCGACCCACCTCGCTGCCGAGACGCCGACGCGGCAGTCGCCGGGCGGGCCGATCCTCGTCAACGTGCGGCTCGCGAACACGGGCAACGCCGCGGCCGGCCGCTCGACCCTGCGCTGCTACCTCGTCCGGCGCACGAGCGACGCGAGCGGCACGAGCCTGGCGCGGGCGAACGTGTCCGGCCCCGCGGTGAGGGGCCGCTACCCCGGCGCCGGAAGGATGCTCCCGATGGCCGCCTCGGTGCCGGCGGCGACGGCGCCGGGGGTCTGGTAC
>JALULB010000088.1 GCA_027041035.1 Sedimenticola sp.
CTTTATCAGCTCATAGTCGCGGTTGAGTTGCGCGGCCTCCGATTCGACCTTCAGCACGCGATCGACCGCAGCTTCCAGCGACTTGACACGTTTCTTGTACTCTTCGAGCAACGCGGTTTTTGCCGCAATCGATGCGTTCAGGTTCGCCTCCTCAAGCCGCATCTGCTCGAACATCGAACCGCTGCCGGTCGCTTGCTTCGTCGCGACGATTCGCGCGGTGGCGCGGCGTGCTTCCTTCTGCTTCTCTTTCAAGCCGGCAAGCGTCTGACGAATCGACGTGACATCGGGGTGTTTTTCGGTGTATTGCACCAACAAATCGTCCAGGCGTTGTTGCAGCGCCTGGATACGCCCGTCGTATTCGGTCTGCGTCGATTCGACATACTCCGGCTCGACGACACTCAGACTCGGAGCCTCGCCCTCTATCTGCTTCTGCACCGCGGCGAGCTTTTCCTTGGTGATCTTCAGATCGAGTTCGGCGCCAGCGGCTTGCTCCTGCGCTTTTCTCAAGCGGTCGTAGTAACCACCCGTTTCACCGGCAAGAAAACCGAGATTCCGCTGTTTGAACAGCTTGCGGTTGTCTTCCGCCTCGGCTAAGCGCCGCTCGTATTCCTCGATCTGCTGTTCGAGGAACTGCCGAGCCGAATCCTCTTCCTTGCGCTCTTCACCCAAGCTGCTCTCCATGAAGATGGTCAGCAGTGATTTGACCACCAGCTTGGCCAGCTTGGGGTCTTCGTCATGATAGGTGATCGAGTACAGGTTTTCCCGGCTGGTGCCTTTCAACTCGATGTTTTCCGCGAGATCATCGATGATCTCCTCCTTCTCGGCATCATCCTTCGCATGCAGGTCGAGATCGGTCATGCGCATGACCTTTTCGAGATTGGGGCGGCTCAACAGGGTTCGTGTCATCAGTCGCACCTTGCGCTGCTGATTCTGACTCTGCGCGGCAAGCCCCTTGAGCAACGGCCGCAACACGGAATCCGTGTTTACGTACACTCGCGCATAGGCCTCGTATTGATCCGGCAAGCGGGCAACGATGAACCAGCCAATCAGACAGATCACCCATGCGATATTCAGCATCCACCAACGATATCGCCAGATGCCTCGCAGATAGGCAGTCAATTGAAGTAAAATACTATCCATAATAACTCATTGATTTTGAACTTTGTACGAAAACCCGCACTGGAATCCTGTGCGACATACACACCGGTCGGGAGGTTTCAGGCCAGGGATTCGGCGGCCCGGCATGGCATGGCATGGCATGGCGCTAAAGACAGCACACGCTGGAACAGCAATCGACCGAAGGCCGAGCCACATCCAGCAATTCTGTCACGAACCAGCCCGCCGGCACGCTTCTACTAGAACCAGGATTCCGGAATGATAACGACATCACCCGGCTGCATATCCACGTTCGCGGAGATGTCCCCTTCCTTCAGCAACGAACGGATCTTGACGCGGTACTGCTTCAGAGCGCCATCCTCGCGGCGCACGACGACCGCCTTGTCGCCATCCGCGAATTCGGTGAGCCCCCCCACGCCGATCATCACGTCGAGTAATGTCATGTCGTCACGATAGAGCAAGGCTTTAGGGTCGGTCGCTTCTCCGACAACCCGGATCTGGTCGTTATAGTTACCGACGAAGCCATCGACGATGACCGTTACGAGTGGATCGCGAATATAGGTAGACAGCACTTTCTCGATGTCCCGGGCCAACTCGGTTGGCGTCTTGCCCGCGGCCAGCACATCCTCGAGCAAAGGCGCGGTGAGATAGCCGTCCGGCCGAACCGGCACGCTGGTGGATACGTCCGGGTTGCGCCAGACAAAAATATTCAGGGAATCACCGGGCGCGATCCGGTAACGAGTGGAATGTTTGCTATTGCCTTCCGCGCTGGACAGCTCGGGATAGGGATCCTTCGTAGCGCAGCCAGTGAAGATCACAGCCACCAAAACAATAAATAATAAACGCATACCCAAACCTCTGGTTTGTCTCTTAAAATTTCACAAATAGTTATCTATTTCAAGCAGTTACGGAAATATCAACGACTATGCAGACCCGCTGAATCCGGCGATCTCCCGAGCCGGCAAGGGTCCAAAATTCAGCCAAAATTCCCGACGCATCCGTGCAAACGCCCGACAGTATAAAATATCGGCGACCAACCTGAAACAGGAAATCGCCATGTCGACCCCACCCAAGTCACCCGCCGGCTGTTTGTTACGCGGCATACCACTGCTTTTCAAGCGTGGTATTCGCCCCTATGTCTTTATCCCGCTGGCGATCAATATCGTCCTGTTCGCCGCGCTGGCATGGCTTTTGACGAACCAGTTCGAACACATGCTCGAATGGCTGATGCCGGAAGACAGCTGGTACAGCTTTCTGCGCTGGCTGCTGTGGCCGGTCTTCGCGATCACCATCCTGCTGATCACCTTCTACAGCTTCACCACGCTGGCGAACCTGATCGGCGCACCGTTCAACAGCGTGCTATCAGCCCGCATCGAGCTGTTCTTGAGCGGCAGGGAACCGCAAGACCACAGCGGCAGCCTGATGAGGGAGATCCTGCCGGCTATATCCAACGAACTGCGCAAACAAAGTTACTTCCTGATCCGCGCCATCCTGCTAGTCATTCTCTCCGTGGTTCCGTTGACCGCCCCGGCGGCGCCCGTGCTCTGGTTTCTGTTCAGTGCCTGGATGCTCGCACTGGAATACCTGGACTACCCGATGGCCAACCATGGGATGCATTTCCGCCAACAACGCCGTTTGATAAAGAAGCGCCGCGCGGGTGCCCTGGTGTTCGGCAGCTTGTTGACCGGCATGATGCTGATCCCCGGAATCAACCTGATCAGCATGCCTGCGGGTGTCGCTGGCGCGACATTATATTGGCATCACAGGCTGAAAGCCGTGACCATATCGAGCTGAGAACACATTCCCCAAAAGCTGTCCGATGCCAGCCGCTGGACACCTGTTCCGACCAGCCGTACCTTTGGCCCACGTTAACATGCGCTCGGATACCGGCGCGAGACCCGCCATCGCAGGCTGGAACGCGGTTCACAGCGTTGCTGGCGACTTGCCGTTCGATGGAATACCGCGATCGGCGACTTTCCGGCCAAACGACGGATCGAAGAAGATTTGTAACTACTCAGCAAGTCGTTTAAAACATGGGTAACTGCTCAGATCGCCGCTGAAATGCGTCAGATCAAGGCAAAAAATGTGATCGTTACAGGGATGTAACTTATTAGGGCAATGCAGGAGCAATTGCCGGTTTACATGCGTAAATGACCATTCTTGAACGCAGAGCTGGCGCATTTCAGCGGTTAGCTGAGTAGTTACGAAGATTTCGCCATCGAGAAGCGCGTGGCGCTGATGGCTTTCGAGGGGAATCAGCCCGGACGCGGCAATAGACGTCCCGCGCGGAAAATCGATGCCCTCCGCCGCCCGGACAACGGGGAGGGCGCTAGGAGCCTGTCGGGTTTAACGCTGATCTACTGCGGGAAAGCCGGATTTGGTCCTATTTCCCGATCTTTTTATTCGACGCATCCCTGCGCCTCACCCCTACGGGGCTGGCGTGAAACTTTGCTCCTGGCAAAGTTTTCGTCAAATAGCGGTGCTATTCTCCTCAAAAGATCGAAAAATAGGCCTCAAACCGGTCTTTCCCTCGCTACGATCAGTTAAACCCGACAGACTCCTAGAAAACGAAGTCCAGCGGACGCACCGGCGGCGCCGCTGGACTTCACAGGCTCAACACCAATCCATGCTTCAAGATTCGACCGAGCGATCAGACGAACAGATTCACATCTGCCGTCATCGCGCGCGGCAGGAAGCTGGCGGCGCCGACCCATTCCTCGATCTCGGGGATGAACTCCTCCTTGCCATAGTCGAACAGATCGACGGTCATCTGACAGGCAACCAGCTTGACCTCGGCCTCGATGCACATCTCGCGGAGGTCGGCGATGGGCGCGATGCCCTTGCCGTCCATGGTCTTGCGCATCATCTTGGTCGCCATGCGCTCGAAGCCCGGCAACAGGCTCATTACCGAGGTCGGCACCGGCAGCTCCCGGCCTTTCAACCACGCCGGGCCTTGTGACAACTTCATCGGCATCGCGGGGTTACCGAGTGGTGTAACCTTGAGATCGAGATCCTTCTTTAACAGATTCAGGCCGTAGAAGGTGAAGAACACCGCCACGTCCCAGCCAAGCGCGGCCGCCGTGCTGGCGAGGATGAACGGCGGATACGCCATGTCCATCGTGCCCTTGGTCGCGATGATGGTCATCGACGGTGTATGAGCGGCCTCGCGCTCGGCCATCTTTTCATCGAAACGCTGGTCGAACCAGGCGTTCATGTCGACTGATTCGGAGTCGAGTCGGGTTGCTGATGCACTCATGTCATACCTCCCGCGCTTCAGGCTTTACGAATACGAAAGACGAAATCGCCATCGACTTCGCCGCTGGAGAGCATTTCATGCCCGGTCTGGGAGCAGAACGAATCCATGTCCTTGAGTGACCCCGGGTCGCTGGAGGTCACCTCCAGCACCTCGCCGACATCCAGGCCGGCGATGGCCTTCTTCGTTCTGAGTATGGGCAACGGACAATTCAGGCCGCGTGCATCGAGTGTATGTGCTGTTTCAGTCATGTCATTCTCCTTACTGCATTGCTACGGATAGTACCGGTCAACGCAAACTAGATGACCGGTCGGTCTACACATCGGACAAAAAAAGCCATCAATTCGGCGTTCTCCGCTCGATGCGCAATGTCTTGATTGCCGGGCCAAGCCGCAACACCACATCCGGATCGTTGCGTGTCTTCGCCAGCAGAATAACCCCTTCGAGATAGGCCAGCATGGCTTGCGCGGTCGCCTGGGTATCCAACGGGGCGATGGCGCCGCTTTCAACGGCCTCTTCCAGTGTTTGCTCGAAACGCGAGCTGGCCTTGTCGAAAACCGCGTTCAGTTTGGCGCGCAATACCTCGTCGCGGGTACTGACCTCCAGCGCCAGGTTGCCGAACAGGCAGCCTGGCATGCGGCCTTCGATGTCATGGGCCGCCTTCTGCCAGTAGTAGGCGGCGTCAACCATGTAATCGAGACGCTCGACCGGCGGCAGATTCCGGTCGAAAGCCTCGGCGACGAAACCATGCGCCCAATCCTCGGCCATGTCGTCGATGACCGCCATCGCCAGATCCCGCTTGGACGGAAAGAAGTGGTAAAAACTGCCCTTCTGCACGCGCGCGGCGCTACAGATCTCCTTGATGCCGACATCCGCGTAGCTGCGGTTGTGAAACAACTCGCGCGCGGTCGACAGGATGCGGTGCTTGGTATCGGTGCCAGCGTTCATGGCCTCAGTGTACTTGACCGGTCGGTTAAGTCAAGTCTTTCGCACCCGACACTCGCGTCACATCGCGGGCTTTGGCAGAATGGCGCATGGTCAACACAGCGAACGACGATCTGATTCAACGCGCTTCCGAATTCGCGGTCAACGCGCACAAGCGCATCGACCATCGACGTAAGTACAGCAAGCAGCCCTATTCGGTGCATCTGGCGGCCGTGGCGAAGATACTCGCCGGGGTCTGCGACGATGCCGAGATGATCGCCGCCGCCTGGCTGCACGATACCGTCGAGGACACCCCGGCCACGCTGTACGACATCGAACAAGCGTTCGGCTCGGCGGTGGCCACGCTGGTCGAGGAGCTCACCGATGTCAGCAAGCCCTCGGACGGCAATCGCGCCACGCGCAAGGCACTGGATCGGGCGCACCTGGCCGCCGCCTCGGCACGCGCGCAAACCGTGAAACTCGCCGATCTGATCGACAATGCGCGAGACATCTGCGACCACGACCCGGTGTTCGCCAGCGTGTTTCTCGACGAAATGGCCGAGTTGCTGGACGTGCTCGACAAGGGCGATGCAACCCTGATGCGTCGCGCGCGCAATACCTGGCGCAAATGCCGCGAGAAACTCACCCGCCAGCACGTACGCGACACCATGTGGGCCGAGAGCCAAACATCGGCGAGCGGCCCGGACGACCCGTTCCACTCCTCGCCGCATCTGTCCCGCCTGTTCACCAACGCCTTCGTCGCCCAGGACATCGCCGAGCCATTGCGCTCCTTCGATATCCGCCAGGCCGGTGACGAGATCAGGGAAATCATGAGCGAGGCGGAGCTGGATGTGGTATGCCTGCGCGACCGGGGTCTGGCGGTCGGCTTCGCCCGCCTCGGCGAGATCGGCCGGGGCTGCTGCGGCGAGTACCTGCGCCCGTTCAAGCGCAGCCAGATCCTCGCCGCCGACGGCTCGCTGTCGGATGTCATCCAGGTACTGACCCGCCATCAATATGCGTTCATGGCGCTGGTCGGCGATGATGTCGGTGCCTATATCAGCCGTGGCGACATCAATAAACCGGTGGTGCGCATGTGGCTGTTCGGCATCATCACCTTCGTTGAGATCGAGCTGACCACATTGATCCAGCAGCATTTTCCCGACAACGGCTGGCGGACCCTGTTGGCGCCCGGGCGGTTGGAAAAGGCCATCGAGCTGCGCGAGGAACGCCTGCGCCGCGAACAGCGCTGCGATCTGCTCGACTGCCTGCAACTCTCGGACAAGGGGCGCATCCTGCTCGGCGACAAGCGATTACTCGCCACCCTCGGACTGGATTCACGCCGCGCGGCGAAACGCGTCATCCGCGAACTGGAATCACTGCGCAACAACCTTGCTCACGCGCAGGACATCGTCAGCTACGACTGGGCGCAGATCGTACGGTTGTCGCGACGCATAGAGGAGCGATAGGAAATCACTATCAAGTCAATAATAACAATACATTAGAAATATCTAATGATCAGCCTTATGCTAGTCCCAACGCTGGACATCCAGCATCGAAACAATGCATAGGAGACTGAAACATGAACACTGAAAACGCGCCACAAGCACCCGCCATGCCTCGCTTGAACGAAACCGCGCCGCGCTTCGAGGCGCCGACCACCGACGGCGTGAAAACGCTGGAAGACTACAAGGGCAAGTGGCTGGTATTGTTCTCGCATCCGGCGGACTTCACCCCGGTCTGCACCACCGAGTTCATCGCGTTCGCAAAGCGTGCCGATGAGTTCAAGAAGCTGAATACCGAGCTGCTCGGCCTGTCGATCGACAGTCACTACAGCCATGTCGCGTGGATGCGTAACATCAAGGAGAAGTTCGGCATCGAGATCCCGTTCCCGATCATCGCCGACCTGAAGATGGAGGTCGCCCGGGCCTACGGCATGATCCATCCGGGCGCGGCGGACACCTCGGCGGTGCGCGCGACCTTCATCATCGATCCGGACAGCGTATTGCGCGCGATGGTCTACTACCCGATGACCAATGGTCGCTCCATCGATGAGTTTCTGCGCCTGATCCAGGCCTTGCAGACCTCCGACGCAAACGGCGTCGCCACGCCGGAGAACTGGCAGCCCGGCGACAAGGTCATCGTGCCGCCACCGGCCACCGCCGAAGGCGCCGAGGCACGCATGAACGAAGGCTACGAATGCACCGACTGGTACTTCTGCAAGAAGTCACTGTGAGGCCAGGAGTCTGTCGGGTTTAACGCTGATCTACTGCGGAAAAGCCGACAGGCTCCTAAGCCGCGAAAAGGCAAAGCCCGGTTCCGCAATGCGCGGACCGGGCTTTGTATTAGCCTCCACCAGCCAAACGAAACCGCCAAATCTGGTGTTTACGACGGCATCCAAACCCCACCAGTCAGTAAAACTCCCGCCAGCCGGTCATCCTACCTCCAGATTCCCACCAACGGAGTTCCGTATGAAAGTTCTGATGTTTCTCGCCCTGGCGAGCCAGTTGTTCACCCCGGTCTGGGCCTGGGCACGAACCGCACCGGTCACGCTGACCATCGATGGCGATGGCGTCGCGGTCAAGCGCGCATTGAAACTGAGCGATCCCGGCGAATCCCACGCCAGCGCAACAATCGAATTCAGCAGCCGATCCGGCCAAGCCTACCGCCTGCATGTCAAACACAAGGATCTGCCGGACAACCGTTCCTATCCCGGCAATCTCGATATCACGTTGAAGGATGCGGCGGACAAGAAACTCGGCTACCTGTTTTTCGCGAACAACGGCATCGCCGCGTTGCAAGGTATCGGCACGCTGGGCTTCATCGTCGCGGTGGATGGCAAGCCAATGGATGTAAAACTGCGCTTCAGCAACAAGGTCGCGGGCAATCTGCATGTCGCCGAGCTTGGCGATGAGCGCCTGATCTCGGATACCCTGGTGCCGAGATTCGGCTTCCAGATGATCCGTCCGATGCTGCTGCCGGAAACACAAAAAGGCGTGCGCTCGCGGACCTACAGCCTGGATGCCCACCCTTATGCGATGAACTATACCCTGCGCGACCTGCACGACGGCATGGTGCAGTTCCAATACAATCTGTACGCCCGGAGCGATAACGGTCAATCGCTGTTGGCGCGCTTCTATAGCCTCCGCCAGCCAAACGTCGGATTCTAGCGTGCGTGCCATTGCGTTCCTGGCAAGGCGCGAGGAGGCCGTGGGGCCACTCCCCACAACGACGAGCAACGCCGCCAGGGACGGAAGGGTGCGTGCGGGAGTTCCGAGGTTTGGCTGGCGGAGGCTATATTACAACGCGGACTCATTGGCGAACCTGCGCGAAGGCATGTTCGCCGGCAAGTATTTCGACCCGAAGAATGGCACTTTCAAGCTGGTCTACTATCCGGCGATGGGCCAGACCGAGCCACCTCAGGCGGCCTCTTCGAAGGAAATCGTACGATAACGCGATACCCGCATGCTGTCCGACCAGTAATCGGGCGGCATGCCCGCCTTGCGCTTCAGCGCCAGCACGAAATCACGTGGCTCGGGCAGTTGTTCCCAGACACTGGGTAGAAAGGTCGCGCGGTATGCGCCATCCTCCAGAATCAGCCCGTCCACCATCGGCTTCAGCGACGCTAGCAACGCCTCCTCGTCTGCGACCGACATCGGTTCCGGTTCGGTCAGCACCGAAATCTCGATACGCGTGCGATCCAGCTCGGCCGCCGTCAACGGATTGAAGCGGGGATCGTTGAACGCCGCGGCAAAGGCGTTCTCGGCGACATCCACCACCAACGGCTGAATCGCCTGTAGATGACCGATGCAGCCGCGCAACTGGCCCGCCTGGGTCAAGGTCACGAAAGCCGCGCGCCGTTCGCGTAACGCGGGATCATAATCGCGGGGTTCGACCGCCAATGGCCGCCCCGTCTCCAAGCCATGCACAATACTGCGTCGCGCCACCTTCAACAGCGTCGCCTTCTGGCCTTCGCTGTACGCCTGTCGACTGCTACTCATAACCCGCCCACTCACTGCTCGGTGAACACAAAAGCACCGTACCCGACCACGCGATCCTTGTCGCCAGCGGTATCGCCGGAGTTACGCAGATCCAGCATGTTCGCCTTCAAGCCATGCTCGCGCGCCGCCAGCAACAGGCCATTGACCGGTCGCGCGCCACAGGCATCCTCGCCGCGGATGCGCTCGGCTTCGAGATGCTCGATATGCTCCGCGGTCAGCTCATCGCGCGCGCGCGCGGTGTCGTAGTCCAGGTAATGACTGAGATCGGAACTCACCACGATCAGCGTCTCGTCGCCGCCCCACAGCCGATCCAGCACCTCGGAAACCTGTTCCGGCGTCGCCTCGCCGACGATCAGCGGCACGATGCTGAAATCACTCAACACGGTTTCGAGAAACGGCAGATGCACCTCCAGCGCGTGTTCCCCGACGAAAGCCTGGTCGGCAATCTCCACCTGTGGCAGATCGACGATCGCGTCAACCGCCTGCTTGTCCACCGGCACCGCGCCCAATGGCGTCTCGAAGGCGTCGATGCGGGTCGTCGCCAGACCCTGGAAGGCATAGCGATGGGATGGCGCCAGCAACACCACGCGGCGTACACCCGGCGCGACGGCTTCCAGCGCGTGATACGCATTCGCCGCGACCGGTCCGGAATAGATATAGCCGGCATGCGGCGCGATGATCGCCTTGATACGGCCATTCACCGTCCCGCTTGCCTGATTCAGAAAATGGTTGATCTCGCGCTTCAATGTAAAAGCGTCGTCCGGATAGAACATCCCGGCGACATTGGGTTTCTGTACTTGCATATTCAGCTCCTCATGCCCATATGTCTTATATGGAAATCGACTGAGCGGAATTCAAGACATGCAAGCAAATATTCATCCGACGAAATACTGGCACCGGCTGGACGATGGCCGCGTGCAATGCGATCTGTGCCCGCGCGAATGCAAGCTCAAGGAAGGCCAGCGCGGCCTGTGCTTCGTACGCGAGAACCAGGGCGGCGAGATCGTGCTGAATACCTACGGGCGCTCCAGCGGCTTCTGTATCGACCCGATCGAGAAGAAACCGCTGAACCACTTTCTCCCCGGCACGCCGGTGCTTTCTTTCGGCACCGCCGGCTGTAACCTGTCATGCAAATACTGCCAGAACTGGGACATCAGCAAGTCACGCGAGACCGACACACTGGCCGCGCAAGCAATGCCGGAGACGATCGCCGCCGTCGCCAGCCGGACCGGCTGCCGCAGCGTTGCCTATACCTATAACGACCCGGTGATCTTCCACGAGTATGCCAGCGACACCGCAAAGGCGTGCCGCGAGCTCGGCATCAAGAATGTGGCGGTCACCGCCGGCTATATCTGCGAAGAGCCGCGCGAGGAATTCTTCAGCCACATGGACGCGGCGAACATCGACCTGAAATCCTTCGACGAGGATTTCTATTGGAAGCTGACCGGCGGCCACCTGAAGGCGGTGCTGGAAACCCTGGAGTATGTGCACAAGGAAACCGATACCTGGCTGGAGATCACCAACCTGATGATACCCGGGCACAACGATTCCGACGAGGAGATCAGCGCGATGAGCGAATGGATCGCGAACACCCTCGACGTCGACGTGCCGCTGCACTTCAGCGCCTTCCATCCGGACTACAAGATGCTCGATGTGCCGCCGACACCGCCGCAGAGCCTGAGCCGCGCGCGCGATATCGCGATGCGTGCCGGCCTGCGTTACGTGTATACCGGCAACATCCACGACAGCAAGGGAGGCAGCACCTGGTGTCCGTCCTGCGGAGAATTGCTGATCGAGCGCGACTGGTACGAGATCGGCGCCTGGCATCTGAAGCACGGCCAGTGCGAACACTGCGGCGAGAAGATTCCCGGCGTGTTCGAGGACAGACCCGGCGACTGGGGATCGAAACGCCAACCGCTGATCATGCCGAACGTCGCGCCGCCGGTAGAGGGTGCCTGACGCATGGACCACGGCGCGGGCCGGACCAGCATGCGGCCCACGGCGTACCCGCTCCACGCTATTCCGGCGGATTCCCACGGTTTTCTTTCCGCCACGATTGCGCGAGAATGTTCCGTTCCCCAGCCATAACGCCGGAACACCATGAGCTACAAAGTCAGCGTCCAGCCCAGCGGGCACGAATTCAGCGTCGATGAAGGCGAAACCGTGCTCGACGCCGCGTTGCGCCAGAACATCGGCCTGCCGTACGGCTGCCGTAGCGGCAACTGCGGTTCATGCGCCGGCGAACTCCTGCAAGGTGAAGCCATCTACCCCGAGGCCGAACCGGGTTTCGAATGCGCCGACGAGAACTGCTGCGTATTCTGCCAGGCGGTACCCCGATCCGATCTCACCATAAAGGTACGCGAAGTGGAGAATGCCGCCGAAATCCAGACCCGCACCCTGCCGTGCCGCGTCGTCCGGATCGACCATCTCGCGCATGACGTGATCCGCCTGTTCCTGAAACTGCCGGACAACCAGCGCATGCAGTTCCTCGCTGGTCAGTATCTCGAATTCATCCTTCCCGACGGCCGGCATCGCGCCTTCTCGATCGCCAATGCGCCGCACGATGACGAGTTCATCGAGCTGCACATCCGCCATGTCGACGGCGGCGCCTTCACCGACTTCGTCTTCAGCCAGATGAAAGAGAAGGCTATCCAGCGCATCCAGGCGCCACTCGGCAGCTTCACGCTGAACGAGGCATCGGAGAAACCGATGATACTGGTCGCCGGCGGCACCGGCTTCGCGCCACTGAAAGCCATCATCGAACACACCTTCCACCGCGGACTCAACCGACCGATACACCTGTTCTGGGGAGTGCGCTCGAAACGTGACCTCTACCTGCCCGAACTGCCCGAACAATGGGTCGAAAACCACGATAACGTGAAATTCACGCCGGTACTCTCCGAACCGGACGCCGACTGGAGCGGCGCGCGCGGCTGGGTACATGAACAGGTACTCACCGAATACCCCGATCTGCGTGACCAGGAGATCTACATGGCCGGGCCGCCGCCAATGATCATCGCCGCGCGCGAAGCCTTCCGAAACGCCGGTGTCGCCGAGGAAGCCATGTACTACGATTCCTTCGAATACGCCGCGCCGAGCGAAAAAAAGGACTGAACCGCGACACGCTCGGCCGAGTCGACTCACTGGGTCGTCAAAAAACGGAAAAAAACTTGTGATTCCGGGAACCCGCCCCCAAATTAGCACTCTAACCTCGCGATTGCCAATTTACTGGCACTCTAAGCGAAAGAGTGCTAAATTGAGAACACGGACACGGGGGGATAGAAATGACTAAAGCAATAACACTCAGCAGCGCACTGCCGACCGGCAGCATGGATTCCTACATCAGCGCCGCTTTTCAGTTACCGGTGCTGACAGCCGAGGAGGAACACGATTACGCCGTCAGGCTACGCGACAACGGTGACCTGGACGCCGCGCGGGCATTGATTGTTTCACACCTGCGCTTCGTCGTGCGCATCGCTCGCGGTTACTCCGGCTACGGCCTACCGCAACATGACCTGGTACAAGAAGGTACCGTCGGCCTGATGAAGGCGGTACGGCGCTTCGATCCGGAGATGGGCGTGCGCTTGGTGTCCTTCGCGGTACACTGGATTCGCGCGGAGATCCATGAATATATCCTGCGTAACTGGCGTATCGTCAAGGTCGCGACGACCAAGGCGCAACGCAAGCTGTTCTTCAACCTGCGCAGCAGCAAGAAACGCCTCGGCTGGTTCTCTCACAAAGAGGTCCAGGAGGTCGCCGAGGATCTCGGCGTCAAGCCGGAAACGGTGCTACAGATGGAATCCCGGCTGAGCCAGCAGGATGTCGCCTTCGACCCGCTGGACAGCGACGACGACGATCACGCCTACGCAACGCCATCCGCCTGGCTGGCCGACAGCGCGGCCGATCCGTCGCTGCAACTGGAAGCCGCCGACGAAGCGGAATGGGAGCACGAGCGACTCAGCGAGGCGCTGGCGGAACTGGACGAGCGTAGCCGCGACATCCTGCAAGCCCGCTGGCTGGGTGAAAACAAGAGTACCCTGCACGAACTGGCCGACCGCCACGGCGTCTCCGCCGAGCGCATCCGTCAGATAGAGAAAGCCGCGATGAAGAAACTTCAGAAGCGGATCGCGGTCTGATCAAACAGCTCTAAAATCATGACTCCAACCCCGCTCCGGCGGGGTTCTTTTTATGCGCGGAGCCTACGAA
>JALULB010000089.1 GCA_027041035.1 Sedimenticola sp.
CCCTCTTCAGCTCGCTTACCGAGGCCGGGATCGCGGCGGAGAACTACCCGTTCTGCACCATCGATCCGAATGTCGGCGTCGTGCCGATCGCCGATCCGCGTCTCGACGTGCTCGCCGAGATCGTCCAGCCACAGAACATCCTGCCGACGACCATGCAGTTCGTCGATATCGCCGGACTGGTGGCCGGCGCCTCCAAGGGCGAGGGTCTGGGCAACAAATTCCTCGCGAACATCCGCGAGACCGATGCCATCTGTCACGTGGTGCGCTGCTTCGAGGACGACGACGTGGTGCATGTCGCCGGCAAGATCGATCCGCTGGACGACATCGAGATCATCAACACCGAGCTGGCGCTGGCCGATCTGGAGACCGTCGGCAAGGCATACGACAAGCTGGTGCGTCAGGCGAAGACCGGCGACAAGAAGATCATCGCACAGAAGGATTTCCTCGACAGCGTGCGCGCCCATCTCGACGAAGGCCGGCAGGTGCGCTCGATGGGTCTGGACGACGACCAGCTGCTGGTATTGCGCGACCTGCACCTGCTGACCACCAAGCCGACACTGTATATCGCGAACGTCGACGAGGATGGCTTCGAGGACAACCCCTATCTCGACAGCGTGCGCGAGTTCGCCGAGGCGGAGGGCGCCGAGGTGGTGCCGGTATGCGCCGCGATGGAAGCCGAGATCGCCCAACTGGAGGCCGACGAGAAGCAGGAGTTCCTCGCCGAAATGGGCCTCGACGAGCCGGGCCTGAACCGTGTCGTGCGCGCCGGTTACCATCTGCTCGGGTTACAGACCTACTTCACCGCCGGGGTCAAGGAGGTGCGCGCCTGGACGGTGAAGGTCGGCGCCACCGCGCCACAGGCCGCCGGTGTGATCCACACCGATTTCGAGCGTGGCTTCATCCGCGCCGAGGTCATCGCCTATGAAGATTTCGTCGAATACCGGGGCGAGCAGGGCGCGCGCGACGCCGGCCGCATGCGCCTGGAAGGCAAGGAATACATCGTCCAGGATGGCGACGTGATCCATTTTCGCTTCAACGTCTGATCAAGATCAGAAATGCACCCGCGTGCTCAATAGCAGACGCGTATCCTCCGGCCCGTTGATGTCCCGGACGATGCCGCCTTCGAGCACCCAGCGGGGGTGTATCCATTGTAGCCCCAGGGTGACCTGGTGGAGAGCCGGGTTGCCTTGTGTCCAGCGCCCACCGAGTTCCAGCACGCTATTCCATTCCTGTGCCACGCCCCAATCGGGGTAGCTGGCCGGCGACAGGCGGTACTGCCACGAAATATCGTAGCGACCGCTGTCGGGCCGCTCGTCCAGTCCGGCGCGATAGAGCAGGTCGATGTCCCATTCGTGCCGATCCCGATACCAGGTGGAGACCAGCCCGGCCTGGAGCGCGGCGTCGCGACCGTTGTCGCCGGGGATCACCACGCCACCGAGCAGGCCGATGCGCTGGGTGCCATTGGCAAAGTCGTTCTGCCAGATGATATGTCGGTAGAGCAGTCCGAGATCGCCGAGACGACCGGCTCCGGCGGGTGACAGCCGGTAGGGCAGGCCGAGCAGAATGGCCTGGTTGGCGCTGATGCCATAGGCGATGTTGGCGACCGCCAGATCGCTATCGCTGTCCAGATTGCGTTCGATCTGCAGGCGTGCCACGCTGCCGCCCTTGTCCACCGGCAGGGCGACGAAAGCGCGCAGTCCCATTGCTTGCGCCAACGGCGGAAAGACCAGCAGCAAGGCGATGGCCAGCGGCTTATTGCTCATCGACTCTCTTCACGTCGATCGGAGTGAAGCCCGCGTCCAGAATGGTCTTGCGCACCCTGTCGATATCCAGTCCGTTATCCTTGGCGTGAATCCTGACCTTCTTCAGCTTCAGGCTGACCTCGGCCTTTTCGACATCCGGCAGTTTGCGCAGATTGCGTTGCACCGCGTCCACGCAGAAGCCGCAGGTCATGCCGTGAACGTCTATCTCGACGACTTCGCCGGCATTGGCCTGCGCGGCAAGCAGGCCGGCGAACAGCAACAACAGTATCTTATACATCATGATCACCTCTCAGATGTCCAGCCATTGACGTAATGGCAGCAGTAGATAGGAGGCCGCCAGGCCGATCAACCAGAACGACGAAGCGGTCCAGAAGAGGCGTTTCCCCCAACGGTTGGTACGTTGGCAGCGGGCCGCCAGTGCCGGGTCGGCGGGACAGCTGGCCCCGCGCCACAGAAACCAGGCGGACAGCGCCAGCAGGATGCCCGAAACGACAAACATCACGAGCTTGTATTCGGCCAGCGTGACCAGGATCGGCAGTTGCAGGGTGATCGCCGCGACCACCGAGCCCAGGCCGAGCGAGACCAGCAGGATGGGCAGCGCGCAGCACAACAAGGTGCCGATCGAGGTGAACAGCGCCAGCGCGCCCAGGCTGACGCCTTCCCGATCCTCGCCTAGGCGCGACACAATGGCTCTCCGTCCACGGCGCGACCCGCGCGCCCGCGATGGAACGGACAGGCATCGAGCGCCAGCATCTTCTTGCATCGATGCCCGCATTGCGGACAACAGCGTTCTGGAATCAATTCGTGGTCGGACAATTTGCTCTCCTCGGTAACCTGCCTGAACCGCCCGCCCCGGCGTGGTGCAGGCTGAAAGCGTTCGACCCGGACAATGTCCGGGTTGAGTCAATGCGGTGTTTTACCGCTACAATATGGATTATAGAATCCGTAGTAACTACAGGTTCAAGAGGAAATCATGGCATCGCTGGAAAAAGTCTTCTCCGTCGGAGAACTCGCGTCGCGCGCGGGCAGCAAGGTGGAGACCGTGCGCTATTACGAGAAAGCGGGGCTGATGCCGGCGCCGCCGCGCACTCCGGGTGGCCATCGAATCTACTCCCGGGGCCATCTGAAGCGACTGGTCTTCATTCGCAAGAGCCGTGAACTCGGTTTTCCGATCGAACAGGTGCGCGAGTTGCTGAAACTGATCGACGAACCGAGCCATACCTGTGGCGAGGTCAAGGCGCTGGCGGTGGTCCAGGCCCGCGAGGTGGAACGCAAGATCGCCGAGCTGAAGCGCCTGCGGACCGCGCTGAACCAGATGGCGGTGAAATGCAAGGGCGGCAGCTATACGGTGGACGATTGTCCGATCATCGATGCGCTGTTCGATAGTCCCTGAGTATAGCCTCGGCCCGCCAAACCTCGGCATGCGCGCGCCAGAATCCGACGCTTGGCTGGCGGAGATTATACTCGTCGCCCATGAATTTTCGGCCACTGCGACCGCCCCTCGCGCCCTTGGGCGTTGTTGCGGAAACTCGCCATAGTCCCAGCTATGACTCGTTCCCGCGTCTAGCCCAAGGACGCGAGGAACGGCCTCGAAAAACCGAAAACCCATGGGCGACGAGTAATAAACATTACGGGAACCTTGCCGTTTTCGGATACACTAAGCACACAGCGCGTTGTAAACCCATTGTTGCTACCCAGTTAGATACCCACGCATGTTTCGTCGTCTGATCATCACCTGGCTCGTCGTGTCCATCCTCGGTTACGGGATGGCGTTGGCCGCCGATCTACATGCCGGTTTGGCGACGGACCCCAGCCATGTGCTCGGCGATCATGCGACCGGCTCCGATGCCCATGTCAACGACGCGGATGGCGGCTGCTGTGATCATTGCTGTCATGGCGCGGCCCATCTGCTTGGCCTGAAACGCAGCGACACCTTCGAGCTGCCTGCCGAACGTGGCGTCTTTCCGCTTTCCCCGGCCGTTTCCTCGACCTCTTTTTTGCCTCCTTCCCCGTTGCGTCCTCCGATCACCAGCTGATTTCCGTTATACGCCTTAGCCCGTCTGTCGCTCGCGGGCTTTCGTTTGTTTAATCTCTAACCCGGAAAATTCACGCATTGCACGCGTTCTCGCTTGCCTGTTGATGCCACAAGCAGTTTTCTTCAGTTGTGCGTAATCGCGGCCACGCGACGCCTTCGGAAAATCTCTTGGAGTAGCACCATGCCGCGTGAGCACATGAAATTTCCGGGCCAAATGGAACTCAGATTATGTTGTACTCCCCGTGTATGCGCGCAGGCTTGGTTGCCTGTCTGTTTGCATTCGTCGCCTGGGCGCCGCTGGCGCTTTCCAAGGCCAGACCGTCTGGTGAAACAGTTCGTGAACTGTCCGCGCTGGTCAGTCGGGCCATCGATTCCAACCCCTCCATACAGGCATCCCGGGCCGCCGTGGATGCCGCCAAGGCGCGGCTGACGGGCGCCGGCCTGCCCCTGTTCAATCCGGAACTGGAGATGGAGGCCGAGCGCACCGACATCGATACCGTTCGCCTTGGTGTCCGGCAGACCGTCGACTGGCACGACAAGAAAGGCGCGCTGCAACAGGTCGCGCGCGCCGAACTGGCGGCCGCCGAGGCCCGTCTCGATGCGCTGCGCCTGAGCAAGGCGGGCGAACTCCTCGATGCCGTCGGCCGGGTCGTTACCCGGCGCCAGATCAGCGCACTTTCCAAGCGCCGCGCGACGCTACTGGAGCGCTTCGCCCGGCTCGCCAAACGCCGGTATGCCGCCGGTGACATCTCCC
>JALULB010000090.1 GCA_027041035.1 Sedimenticola sp.
GCCCCGGTGGGTGCTGATCGACGCGCCCTCGGAGTTGATGACGCGGCTGTCGAAGTCGCGCGCCGCCGCTTCGCATTCGATGGCCTGCCCGATGGCTTCATCGATGCTCAGCTTCCACGGGTGATAGAGATCCAGATCCGGGGTCTCGGTCGCCATCAGTTCGGCATCGGCCAGACCGGCGCATTTGTCCTTGCTGGTGTAGCGGGCGATATTGCACGCGGCCGTGACGGTGTCCCGGATCGCCTCGGGCGATAGATCCGACGTGCTGGCGGAACCCTTGCTCTGGCCGAAGTAAACACTCACACCGAGACCGCCGTCGCGATCGTGCTCGATGGTTTCGACTTCGCCGAGCCGCGCGGTGACCGAGTAGCCGGCGCTCAGGTTGACGCCGGCCTCGGCGGCGCTGGCGCCCTGTGATTTCGCCTCGGCGAGCAGATCGCTGATGACGTTCTCCAGGCGCGCCTGTTCGTCGCGGATGTCGCTGGCTTGGATGATCTCGCTCATGCCGCTGTCCCGCCCACGGTGATCTCATCGACCTTCAGCGTCGGCTGGCCGACGCCGACCGGCACGCTCTGCCCCTCCTTGCCGCACACGCCGATGCCGCTGTCCAGCGCCAGATCGTCGCCGACCATGCTGATGCGTGTCATCACCTCCGGTCCGTTGCCGATCAGGGTCGCGCCCTTCACCGGCGCGGTGACCTTGCCGTTCTCGATCAGGTAGGCCTCGTTCAGCGAGAACACGAACTTGCCGGAGGTGATGTCCACCTGGCCGCCGCCGAAGTTGACCGCGTACAGCCCCTTCTCCACCGAGGCGATGATCTCCTCCGGCTTGTGCTCGCCGGCAAGCATGTAGGTATTCGTCATGCGCGGCATCGGCAGATGCGCGTAGGATTCGCGCCGGCCGTTGCCGGTCGGCGCCTGGCCCATCAGGCCGGCGTTCATCTTGTCCTGCATATAGCCCTTCAGGATGCCGTTCTCGATCAGCACGGTGTTCTCGCTCGGCGTGCCCTCGTCGTCCATGCTCAGCGAGCCACGCCGACCCGGCAGGGTGCCGTCGTCGACCACGCTGCACAGCTTCGACGCCACCTGTTCGCCGATGCGCCCGGCGAACGCCGAGGTGCCCTTGCGATTGAAATCACCTTCCAGACCGTGGCCGACGGCCTCGTGCAGCAGCACGCCGGGCCAACCGGGGCCGAGCACCACCGGCATCGCGCCGGCCGGGGCGGCGACCGCCTCCAGATTGACCAGCGCCTGCCGGACCGCCTCGCGCGCGTACTGCTCGGCGCGCGATTCGTCGATGAAGTAGTCCAGCGTGGTGCGCGCGCCGCCGCCGGCGTAGCCCTGTTCGCGTCGGCCGTCCTGTTCGACGATGACGCTGGTGCTCATGCGCACCAGCGGCCGCACGTCGGCGCTCAGCAGACCCTCGCTGTTCACCACCAGCACGACATCGTAGGCCGCGACCAGATTGACGTTGACCTGCTTGACGCGCGGATCGGCGCCGCGCGCGGTGGCGTCGGCGCGTTTCAGCAGGTCGATCTTCTGTCTGGCGTCCAGCGACACCAGCGGATTGGAGGGTGCATACAACGGCGCGACCGCCGTGCCCTCGCCGACCCGGACCTGGCGGTTCTGGCCCAGCGAGGCGATCGCGCGCGCGCTGTGCGCGGCTTCGAGCAGGTTCTCCAGGCGGATGTCGTCGGTATAGGCGAAGCCGGTCTTCTCGCCGCTGATCGCGCGGATGCCGCAACCTTGATCGATGTTGTAGTTGCCTTCCCGCACGATGCCGTCCTCCAGCACCCAGGATTCGCTGCGCGCGCTCTCGAAATAGGCATCGGCGAAATCCACCTGGCTGCCGAGCACGCCGTCGATCAGACGGTTGAGATGCGCTTGCGCGAGGCCCACGGGTTCGAGCAAGGTCGATCTGGCGATATCCAGCACCTGAGTTTTCATCAAATATGAATCCGGTTTATGTACAGTGAAGGCGGCGGTGTTGCAGACACGGGAAGTTACGCCGTACCGTGGCCAGGTAGTCGGGATCGATCGCGCCACTGATCACGCCGCTGCCGCGCGGCGCCTGCGACAGAATCGTGCCCCACGGGTCGACGATCATGCTCTGACCATGGGTCTCGCGACCGCTGACATGGTAGCCGCCCTGCGCGGCGGCGACGACATAGGCGAGATTCTCGATCGCCCGCGCGCGCACCAGCGGCTCCCAGTGCGCCTTGCCGGTGATCGCGGTGAACGCGGAGGGCAGGACGAAGATCTCGGCGCCCGCGTCGATCAGGTTGCGGAACAGCTCGGGGAAACGCAGGTCGTAGCACACCAGCATGCCGAGCCGGCCGAACGGGGTATCCACGACCACCGGCTTGTCGCCCGGCTCTATGGTCTCGGATTCGATATAGCGTTCGTCCGCCTCGACCAAGTGCACATCGAACAGGTGCAGTTTGTCGTAACGCGCGACACGCCGCCCCTTGTCGTCGAACAGCAGGCTGGCGGCGCGCACCTTGCCGGCGCGCGAGGCGTCCAGCGGTATCGTGCCTCCGACCAGCCAGACGCCGAAACGTTCCGACAGACCGGCAAGAAAGCTCTGCAACGGGCCGTTGCCGTCCGGCTCGCTGAGATTCGTCAGCTCCTTGTCCGAACGCCCCATGAAAGCGAAGTTTTCCGGCAGCACGACCAGGCCGGCACCGGCCTCGGCGGCTTCGCCGACCAGGCGCTCGGCTTCGAGCAGGTTGGCGCTGACATTGGAACCGGAAGCCATCTGAATGGCGGCCGCGTGAATCTTGGGTTTTGCTGGTGTCATTATCCCGCCTTGTTCAGGGTGGATCGCCAGTCCTGGCGTCGTGGTGGTCAGAAAAAGGATAGCGGTGTCCGGGGCATAGGGCCCGTCGCGGTATTGTATCCAGAATGTAAGAAAGACACGAGGTAACTACTCAGCTAACCGCTGAAATACGCCAGCTCTGCGTTCAAAAATGGTCATTTACACCTGTAAACTCACATTTTTTGCCTTGATCTGACGCATTTCAGCGGCGATCTGAGCAGTTGCTCTTCAATTTGATCTACTCGCTGAGTAGAACCATAAAGGGATGTATGGCCTTCGCCATGGAAAAATGGCCGCGAGCGACAATCAACGCATGGTCGCGTCTTCCTCGTAGTCGTGGATGTTGCTGACATCGGCATGCGGCGCGCTGGGACGCAGCAGCCGCTTGGTCACCGGCTTGTCCAAGGTGCCGGTGAGACGGAAACGCAGGGTCGTGGCCTTGTCCATCTGTTTCTTCAATACATCCCGCGCCAGCAACAACACGGCGGCGACGACCGGACCGCCGGCCACCGCGCCGGCAACGGTCACCGTCGATCCGAGTTCGGGCACCACGGTCGCCAGCACGTCCATCGGCTGTGGCGGCAACAGCCCGACGCGACCGCTCAGCGTGACGCTGCCCATCGGGCTGTTGACAACGAAATCCCGCGCGTGCAGCCCGGCCGCCTTGACCCGGATCAGCCCCTTGGCGCGATCGACATACAGCCCTTTCTTCATCACATCGTCGAAATCGAACTTGAAGCGCCGGCTGATCGCATCCAGGCTGACCAAACCCAATAGCTTGGCGATACCCGGCTTGACGCTGACGAAGCGGGCTTTCCTCAGATCGACATCCAGCTTTCCGTCGAGCCGCCGCAAGGCGAAATCCGCCGGACTGCCGGGCCATGTCAGCTGCATATCGATATGCCCGCTACCGTCATGCACCTTGTCGCTGACCGCCGAGGCTTCGAGGAACTCGCCGAGCCGCTCGAGGCGCATGTCCAGGTGCGCCTCGGTCAACACCTTGCCGCCACGCTTCACCCAGCGGCCATCGCCGTCGATTTGGGCATTGACGCTCTGTAGACGCAGGTTCTCGAAGCGCAGACCGCCGCGCGTGCGCCGCGCGGCCAGGCCGAGCTCGCCGAGCAAGTGCTCGTCGACGACCAGCCGGCCGACATGCAGGTCGAAAGGCGGCACCGCCGTCGGCTCGACCCCGCTCGGTTTCGATGGCGCGGAAGCGATATCGTGATCCGGCGCGTCCAGCAGCAAATGGTCGAAAACCAGCTTTACCGGACCACGACCGACCCGGGAGACCCGGCCCTTGGCCCGCTTGGCGTCGATCTCGACGCGCCACGTGGCGGGCGTTTTCGAGAACAGCCATTCGCCCTTCAGGTGGACATCCGGCCAGCTTCCCAATACAGAGATCAGCTTGTCGGTGGTGATATCCACGGCCACGTCCATCGCCCGGTGGCCAGTATCCTTGTCGGACAGCACGCGGCGCAACCACGCCTGCCATGCCGCAGCATCCAGCTCCGGCAGCTCGCCGGTGAGCTGAATCCCGGGTTTCTCCCACAGGGTCGGCGCCTTCCCCGCGCCGCAGTGGAGTTGCGCCCAGCGCAGTGTCATGCCCTGGGCCGCCTGTTCCACGAGCGCCTGGCCGGACAACTGGCTGGCATAACGAAAACTCGCGCGCGTGCGCTGTTTCGATTCGAAATCGAGCTGCACATCCAGTTCGCGTTTTTCGGCC
>JALULB010000091.1:0-3276 GCA_027041035.1 Sedimenticola sp.
TCTTCAGGCCGGACTGGGCGATGAACAGCTCGGGAGGCACCGGCGTCAACAGCTTGAGTTTGACATCCGGCTGCTTGATCGATACCGGATACTGTTCCAACCAGGCATCGGTGAGCGTACCGCCGCGTGTATCGATGAGAATCCTGAACAGATCCGTTTCCACCGAAATCTTCTTCGAGCGTGCCGCCTGGACCGTGCCCACGACCGGAGTGGCACTCGCCGCCGGCACACCGACATCCGGCACCGCGCCACTATTCATCGATGGCTCGTCGCCACCGCTGGGCGTGGCCGTCTCGCCCGACGACGCGGCCACCGACTGTTGCGCCTGCTGAACCTGGGGTTGTGGCGCATAGTCGCGCTGCCACGCCTGATACAGGCTAAAGCTGAGAAACGCCACGGCGACCATCAGGAGCAAGCGAATATTATCCATGGAGACTCGAATACCAAGGTGATGAAGCCGGAACGACGGAGAGCGTCCGCCAAGCGGCTAGGAATGAGAAATCAAGAATGCCGGGAGGCGACCTTTTGCCAGAGCCTGTCCAGCGATGCACGCAACTCGGCGTTGCCCCGCGACGCGCAACCGTCACGTACCAGCACCACCGCGTCCACGCGGCCCAGATGCTCGCGGGCATGACGAAAGCTTTCACGCGCCAGGCGCTTGATGCGGTTGCGGTCGACGGCGCGCCGCAAACGCTTCTTCGTCACCGCCAGACCGAGACGAGCGGCGGATTCACGCCCGGAACGATAGAGCACGACAAAGTTTCTGTCGACGGCCTTGCGAGGGTCAGCAAAGACGTACTGGTAATCCGACGCCGCCGTCAGACGCGCCGAACGCGGGAATCCCAGCGACTTCGAGTCCCCGCCCCCAGCGGCCGAGGCGGGAATCAGGGCGCCAGACGCGCGCGGCCCTTGGCGCGACGGGCCTTGATGACCTTGCGGCCGCCTAACGTTGCCATGCGCGCCCGATAACCGTGGGTGCGCGCGCGTTTCAGATTACTTGGTTGGAATGTTCTTTTCATGACCGATCCCGATTGGTTTGCCAGATACCAGAAAAAAGGCCGCCAAGGGTACTGCCAGATGGCCAATTTGTCAATCCAACCACCGCTCCGCGCCTTCGGCGGAGCGCCTGTGGTAGGCTGGACGCAGAATAATGAAAACTCTATAAAACTATAGAAAAAAGGTAACTACTCAGATCGCCGCTGAAATGCGTCAGATCAAGGCAAAAAATGTGATTTTACATGTGTAAATGACCATTTTTGAACGCAGAGCTGGCGCATTTCAGCGGTTAGCTGAGTAGTTACGAAAAAAGAAAGCGCCGGGACAACCTTGGAAACGAGTTTGAGGAGGAATCATGCGAGCAACGATCCAATCCCCGGGCCTTCGCGGCCTGCCGGCCATCCTGATCACGATGGCTGTATCCCTGAAGCTTGGCGCGGAACCGGCGCCGACCATTCTGTTCGACGCGCCCTTCATGGTCGAAGCGCCGATCAGCTGCGAGGCCATCACCGCGCCACCGACAACCGCCGGACCCCGACCGGTGTGGCAGTGCCATTTTCCCACCGGACAATGGGAGGCCGGAATCGCCCAATACCAGCAAGCCGCCGAGCAGGCCAGGGCCGAACGTGACCAGACACGAGCCGAGATCACGGCATTGCAGCAGGCGCTGCACGCGGCCCGGCAAAAACCGCCGTCGGCCGCGATACACGCCAGCCTCGTGGAACTGCGCCAGCGCTTGCACACCACGCAGAGCGAACTCCAGGACGCGCGCAAGGCGCTCGCGGACAAGCAACGAGCGCTGGACGGCTTGCGTAGCGGCAGCGAGGAGAAATCCACCCGAATCACCTCCCTGTCGAGCGAACTGGGCGATTGCCAGACACGTCTCGCCGCGCTGTCCAGCGAGCGCGACGCCCTGAAAGCGCAACTGGCCACGCTCGAGAACCGCGTGCAAAACGCGAAACAACGCGCGCTCGCCGATACCAGCAGTCTCAATCAGACGATGCAGCAGGTCGATGCCTTGAAGGCCGAGCTTCACGCCAAGCAGCAGCAATACGCCGCGCTGCATGCGATCTCCAACGAACAGACCGCTCGCGCGGAGAGCGCCGAGAAGCAACTGGCGGCGCTGCGCGAACAACTGCGGGACAAGCAAGCCAGCCAGGCCAGCCTGACCAGCGAACTGAACAAGGCACGCACCGCGCAAAACGCACTCGCGCACGACAAGGCCGCGTTACAGCAGCAACAAAACGAAACCCGCGAGGCCCTGCGCCAAGCACGGGACGCGCTCGCCCAGTATCGGCAGACCAGCCAACAGGCGTTGAACGAAAAGCAGGCCAGGATCTCGGCGTGCGAGGCGCAACGCCGAAGCCAGCAGGCCGAACGCACGCGCTTGATGTCGGCTCTGGAAACCCGGCTTGCCGCCTGTTCGACCCGGCTCACCGAACTGCCGAAGCTGAAGCAGCGTATCGCCAGCCTGCAAAACCAGCTGAGCGACAGCGACGAAGACGGCATCTCCGACGCGGACGACCGCTGCGCCGGCACGCCCGCCGGCCATCCGGTCGACAGCAGCGGTTGCGAACCGGATCGCGACCAGGACGGCACACCGGACATCGCCGACCTGTGCCCGGACGACGCGGCCAGCGACACGCGCATCCCGGGTTGCCCGGACAACGCACCGATCCGCCTCAGCGGGGTCCAGTTCCACTTCAACTCCGACCGCATGAAGCCGGAATCCGAGGCGCGTCTGCAACAGGTCATCGACACACTGAACGCGCACCCGGATGTCGCCATGGAGATCGCCGGTCATACCGACAGCATCGGCAAGGCGGCGTATAACCAGCGGCTGTCCCTGAAGCGCGCGGAGAAGGTGCGCGACTACCTGGTCGAACACGGCATCGCGGCGGAAAGGCTGCAAGCCAAGGGCTACGGCGAATCCCAGCCCACGAGCGACAACAACAGCGACGCGGGTCGCGCGGAGAACCGGCGTGTCGAGCTGCGCGTGCTGCCCGCCGACACGCCGTGAGCCAGACCGCCCACGTCAATCTGATCAGCGGATTTCTGGGCACCGGCAAGACCAGCACCATCCTGAACCTGCTGAAACAGCGACCGGCGGGAGAAAGATGGGCGGTGCTGGTCAACGAATTCGGTGACCGGGGCATCGATGGCGCCATCATCGAGGCGGGCGGGGGCGGTGATATCGCCATCCGCGAGGTCGCCGGCGGCTGCCTGTGCTGCGCCGCCGGCACCAGCTTTCGCGTCGCCATCACGCGCCTGCTGCGCGAT
>JALULB010000091.1:3286-4530 GCA_027041035.1 Sedimenticola sp.
CATCGACACCCTGCGCGAACCCGAACTCGCCGCTCACATCCAGCTGGACGAAACCCTTTGCCTGGTCGACGCACGCGAGTTCAACCCCAAGCGACTCCAACATTCGGCGCTCTACGCCAGCCAGTTGCAACTCGCCGACGTACTGATACTCAACAAGGCCGACCTGGCCGACGAGACACAGTTGCGAGCAGTGGAAGACTGGGCCGCGCGACAATACCCGGCGAAACACGCGGTCGTCCGCGCCACGCACGGCAACATCGATGCCGCCCTGCTACGGGGTGCGGGTTCGAGCCGCGAATTCGACACCCAATTCTGTCGCATCGACGACACGCGACAACACAGCCTGAACCTGCGCTTTCCGCCCGAACAGGTTTTTTCCCGCCCAAAACTGCGCCGCTTGCTCGACGAGCTGCGCGCATCCGACGGCGTGCTGCGCATCAAGGGCATCCTGCGCACCGGCAAGGAGTGGACGCTGGCCAACGTCACCCCGGACTCTGTGGAATTGACACCGATCAGCTACCGCCGAGACAGCCGCGTCGAACTGATTCATGACGACACCTTCCCGCTCGACCTGGAAACCTTGAATACCCGCTTTCTCCGGTTGGCTAGGAGCCTGTCGGATTATGGGGGATCGTAGCGAGGAGGTGGGAGAGCGAGGCCAAATGCTCCCGGTTTTGAGGCGCATAGTGGGCCTATGTAACGAAAAAACGGGGGATATTTGGACCGCTCTCCCATCTTCGCAGTAGGTTCTCTATTCTCGGACAGCCTCCTAGCGCTGAGCCACCAGCATCACCCGATCCCTGAAGCCCGCGGACAGATCCCCGGCATCCGCATCTTCGCGGTAGTAACACAGCGTCAAACCCGTCAACAGCTCTGGTAGCTCATTACACCGCAAGCGAAATGCCGGATTCTCCGGACCGATGCCGACGATGCGTGGGCCGAAGGTCTCGTAGAACAGCAAGCCGCCGGGACGCAGCGCGTCGACCAGCGCCGGCAGCAACGGCCGATGTAGAAAATAACTGACGACGATGACATCGAAGCTGTCCGGCAAGGGCGGCGCGGCGATCACGTCCCTGACCTTGCGGTCGGGGTCCATGACGAAGGCCTGCTCCAGCAGCACGGCCTCCTCGTAGAACTTGCGCAGCCGCCCCTCGACGATCTTCTGGACGATGTTCTCCGGCTTGCCCGAAGCGCGCGCCTGCTCGGCCACCACCGCCCGCTCGCGCTCCAGCACCGCCGGATCG
>JALULB010000092.1 GCA_027041035.1 Sedimenticola sp.
CGACAGGCTCCTAGCGTACGTTTGGCGCGCCTATGAATCTTTTGGCTTTTCCCCGGATTTCCCAACGAACATGACCAGAAAAAAGCCGAACATGCCGATGATGAAAGCAATAACGAGAAAGGACAAGATCCCCACCCAGTCACCGAAAAGCTGGCCCCAAAGTTCCATGTCTGTCTCCTGCATCACGCTATTGAAAGATAGCCAGATTACATCACGGGGTTTCGCCGCAAACATTGACCGCGATCAATAGGATAAGATTCGCCAGGAGGCTGTCGGGTTTAACGCTGATCTACTGCGGAAAAGCCCGTCAGTCTCCCCCCGCGAGCGCATCAAAACAGGTCGATCTCGGTTTCTCCGGCCGGCTGCTCGAAATGCTGTTTCTCCTCGCTCAGATCGCCCAGCATGCGTATCAGTTGCTGGCTGACCTGCTCGACTTTCGCAAAGCCGGCAAAAAGCTGCTCGCGCGTTTCGGCATCATGGCGCCAGTCCAGGGAGGCGATGTCCAGTATATGATGCACCTCGGTATGCACGCCCTGATGCGGCTGGTCCAACAAGGCAAACGCGGGTAGATGAGCATAATGCTGCCGGCCCTCGCCATTGAAATACCATTGGCCGAAACGGCATTCATGCGCGCCGATCTGGCATTGCGACCATTCGGGCGTCTGCGTGCCCTGCTCGACGGCGAAGTAAGCGTTCTGCACATAGACGATATGATCCATGCGGCTGCGCGACACCTCGCTGGCGGTGGTTGCCAGGCCGATCGACGCGGCATTGTCCAAAGCAATCTGGTAGAAACGTTCGATATCGTCGCGAAAACGCTCGATCAGCTCGCGTGAACTCGTCGCCATATCGCCCATCTGGTCGGCTTCCCTGAGCATGTCGCCCGAGCCGCTGATGATATGCCCCAACACCTCCGACATGCGGCTGGTCGCCTTCTTGGTGCGTATCGACAACGCGCGCACCTCGTCCGCGACCACGGCGAACCCCCGCCCCTGCTCCCCGGCACGCGCCGCCTCGATCGCCGCATTCAACGCCAGCAGGTTGGTCTGATCGGCGATGCTGCTGATGGTCGTCAGGATATCGGCGACATCCTCGCTATAGCTGTTGAACTGGTGGGACTTATCCCGCACCTGCCCGATACGCGTGACGATCTCCTCCAGGCTGTCGGCGACCCGGGAGGTCGTTTTTTTGCCATGCGTGGCGATGTCCACGGCCTCGCGGGTATCCTTCGACACAACCGACATCTGGTCAGAGATGACGCCGAGGTCTTTTTGACTGAGACGCAGGTTCTCCATCAGGTTGGTTGTTTTCAGCATCGTCAGGCGCGCGGAAAATTCCTCCAACTGCTGGAGATCCCAGGATTTCTCCATCGCGTTCACGGAATCGTTGATGCGTAGCAAGGTGCCGCGATACTTGCCGCGCAGGCCATCCGGCAGGGTCTTGCGATGGAAATCGTGCTTTTCCATGCGCTTGAAAACCTCGTCGACCTCGCGAAAGAAGGTCTCGATCTGATCGAGACCCTCGTTAAGGTCCCAGGCCGTGTCGGCCAGCCCGTGGCCGGGCGGAATGCCGGTTATCCGGTACTCGTTGTCGCCCGTGGCGAGCGCGCCGGCCATCGCCTCGATCTTCTCCAACACTACCTGCTGGCCGATCTGGCGACGCCATTGCCAGAAGAACAGCGACAAGCCGCTGATCAGGATCAGTGCATGTCCCCACGCCAATCCGTGCCGCTGGCCATCGATCGCCAGCGCGACGCCAAGCAGCAGCACCAGGCCGGCAGTGCCGGAAAGCTGCCTAAACGGCGAGGACATAGTGCTCATAGCTGGCTGCCCGCTGGTCGAGGAAATCGTTCAGAATCGCCCGCGAGGCGGAAATCGCCGCTTTCGCGCCGGCTTCGCGTTCCGCTTCGATCATGCGCGCATAGACCGGAGCGATCTGCTCGATGGCCGCTCGCTCGGGCGCGCGGCGCACCGAATAGTAGCCGATCAGGCGAGCGTCCGAATCGAGGCTAGGCGATACGTTCGCGAAGGTCCAGTAGTAGCTGCCATCCTTCGCCAGATTCTTGATATAGCCAAAGAACTCCTGGCCCTCGCGCAAGGTTCTCCAAAGCAGATCGAAAACGCTCCGGGGCATGTCGGGGTGACGCACGATATTGTGCTGTCGGCCGAGCAGTTCCTGCTCGGTGTAACCGGATATCTCCATGAATATCCGGTTGCAGTAGCGGATGCGTCCACGGGTGTCGGTTTTCGATACGATAAAATCGTCCTTTTGCATCAAGCGTTCTGTACGGGTCGGCGTTATGTGCTGCTTCATGGGTTATGCATATCCGGTCATGGTGATCTGTCGATAACGCCTTAGCGGCGACCAGGAGCCGGTCTTGACCCGGCAACGACCGAATCAACGGGGTTTGATTGCGGGTTTTCCCGAAATAGAATTCCGCCGGCAATGGTCTATATTGATTGGACAGACAGGGGGCTGGCCATGCGTCCTCCACCCTGCTGGTATCAGATTCAACCGAGGAGTGACCATGAAGAAACGTATTGGCATCATTGTAACCGGCTTGTTACTGCTGTTGGCCGGCCTGCCGGCCCTTGCTGAAAACAGCACTGTCGCTAACGGCTATACCATCCATCACAATGCGCTGACCACGGACATGCTGCCGAAGGATGTCGCGCGTGCCTACCATATCCAGCGCAGCAAGAGCCGCGGCATGCTGAACGTCAGTATCATCAAGAACATACCTGGCACGACCGGCCAGGCGGTACCCGCGCATGTACGTGTATTCGCGGCCAATCTGAATGGTCAGACGAAAACCATCCCGATGCGCGAGATCCGCGAGGACAACGCCATCTATTACATCGGCGATTTCCGCATCAATAATGAAGAGACACTGAAGTTCACCATCGAGGTCTGGCTGCCGGGTGAACGCAAGCCCTATATCGCGAAGCTGAGTCAGGAATTCTTCACCAGCTGAGCGCACCACATCAGGCTGGCCAGGGATGGCATCAGCCGACAGCCTGCCAGAACATGTACACCGACATCGATATCACCGCGCCGCCGGCAAGGTGGCGCACCCACGGGATATGCGTGAATTCACGCATGCGCGCCGCGACCACGCCCATCAACAACAGGTTCGGCAAGGTACCCAGACCAAAGCTCAGCATCAACAACGCGCCATGCAGCGCGCTGCCGGCCGACAACGACCAGATCAGCACGCTGTAGACCAGCCCGCAGGGCAGCCAGCCCCATACCAGGCCGAGCGCGAGCGCCTGGGGGAAACCGCGCACCGGCAGAAAACGCCGTCCCAGGGGTTCGATCCGCCGCCACAGGAAACCGCCCGCCTGCTCGATACGCCGCAGCAGGTTCAGCCAGCCACCCAGGTAGAGCCCCATCAACAGCGTCATCACGGCGGCCAGCAGATACAGCAGGCGCTGTGCCTCGAAGCCGCTTTGCTGCTGCGCGAGCAACAGGCCAATGCCGCCCGCTATCGCACCGGCAAGGGTGTAACTGGCGATTCGTCCCAGGTTGTAGCCGAGTTGCAGGCGCAGCGAGCGGCCCCGTCCGGCGCTGGCGTCCGTGCCAATACTCAGCGCGCTGACGATGCCGCCGCACATGCCGACGCAATGCACCCCGCCGAAGAAACCGGCCAGCAAGGCCGCGATATAGTTCGTCTCGTTCATGGGATGGTCACCGAAACAACACGCCTGTGTCCCGTCGGCGCAGCCAGTAGAGCAACACCAGGCCGGGAATGGCAATCAATGCGCAGAAGATGAAGAAAGTCGCCCAGCCCATGGATTCGACCATGTAGCCGGTAGGCGCCGCGGCAAAGATGCGCGGCATGCCCATGAAGCTGGTGAGCAAGGCATACTGGGTGGCGGTGAAGCGCTTGTTCGTCAGGCTCGCCATGAAGCCGACATAGGCCGCCGTCCCGAGCCCACCGCTGAAGTTCTCCAGGGTCACGACCGCGGCCAGCGCCCAGTCCACATGCCCGATCGTCGTCAGCCAGGCGAACCCGGCGGTGGACACGCCCTGCAACACGCCAAAGCCGATCAGCCCGGCGAACAGCCCGACGCGCATCAGCAACAAGCCACCGACCAGGGTGCCGCCAATCGTCGCCCAGAAGCCGAACAGCTTGACGATGGCGCCGATCTCGGTCTTGCTGAAGCCCAGATCCAGGTAGAACGGCGTGGTCATCTGGCTGGCCATGATGTCGCCGATCTTGTACAGCAGGATGAACAGCAGGATCGCGACCGCATCGCGACGCTGGAAGTATTCGATGAAAGGCTCGACGACGGCAGCCCGCAGGCTGCTCGGCGTGCCGAACTCCAGCGCCGGCTCGGTGCTCGACAGCGTCGCGATCACGCAGGCCAGCATCGCGGCCGCCATCAGCAGATAGGTAGCGGAATAGCCGATCAGATCGGCGAGAATCAGGCCGCCGCCCGAGGCCAGCAGCATGCCGACCCGGTAACCGCCGACATACAGCGAGGCGCCCATGCCCTGCTCGTCATCGGCGCGAGTC
>JALULB010000093.1 GCA_027041035.1 Sedimenticola sp.
CTTCATGCATCTTCCAGAACTTAATGCACCATACAGCCGCATGCGGGGTGTATCCGTGATTGGAGTCACCTAGGAGCCTGTCGGATTATGGATGAATCTACTGCGAAGATGGGAGAGCGGCCCAAATATCCCCGTTTTTTTGTTACATAGGCCCACTATGCGCCTCAAAACCGGAAACATTTGGCCTCGCTCTCCCACCTTCTCGCTACGATCCCCCATAATCCGACAGGCTCCTAGGGGTGCCACTTGGAAAGTGGTCCTTTCAGATGTTTGTTCGCTCCGTCTCGGTTTGTCAATTTCTTGATGAGATATCCTGTAAATAAAGTGCTGCTTGATCGAGCGCAACTGGGTTCTTGATGTCGGGGCGGGAATAGTGAGGGAACAGAGAGGCGGGTTTAGTAATCATTCGCCTAATATTGCAGGCTATTGCACGTTTTTACCGCTTGTTTATGTTGATTTATCCACGTTCGTGGGCCACGATTTATCGCTTAAATATTCAGCTGAATTATCTTGGTAAATAGAGTAGTATAGGAAAATTATAATATTATGTATTTGATGTCTTGTGTTGAGGCGTTTGTCGATTTGATTGCGAGTGTGACGGATACCAAAGAGGGTATGTTCGTGAAACATCGTCATCGCTGGCTGGCTTGGGCATTGCCGGTTCTTCTCGTTCCGCTCAAGGGGTTCGCGACCCCTTTTCCCGTGGATCCCACGACGGCTATCGGTCGAATCGTGTCGGAGATGAAGGAGAATGAATGGGCCAGGCTGAATACCACGACTTTTGATTCTGTGTGGACGCCGGAATCACTGATTCCCTCACGTCCCGATACTTTTTTCAAAGGGTCGCCGCGCAGTGTGATTCAGGCATGGAGTTCGATGGCGTGGGACAGTACCCGGGGGGACTTGGTGTTTTTCGGCGGCGGTCACGCCAATTACACTGGTAATGATGTCTATCGCTGGCGTGGCAGCACCCTGGAGTGGGAGCGCGCCTCCCTCCCCAGCGCGATCGAGCTGATCAGTGGCGCGACCTACCGTAGCGTCGATGGCGAGAACAGCGCGCCGATAGGCGCGCATACCTATGATAATTCGGAGTTTCTGCCTAACGCCGATCGTTTCGTCTCCTTCGGCGGAGCCGCTTTCAATGATGGCAAGCCCTGGTCGATTCAGCATGCGGATGGCACATCCGAACGCACCGGTCCGTATTTCTGGGATCCCTCCAGGGCGGATGCCGGCAAGGTCGGTGGCGTGGACGGCTCGGGCGTGGATCCGACAACGCTTGGTGGCGGCATGTGGGAGAACCGTGGAAACCTCATACCCACTGGTGGAGGTGCCCACCCGGGAGATTTTTTCGCGGGCTTCGTCAACGGGACAACGGCCTTGTCTTATGACCCGTCGCTGACCGCGGATGTACTCTATGTCGCGGATATCGGGGATCTGTGGCGCTATACCGTAACGGATGTGAACGATCCCGCAGCGGATGTCTATGAGCGGCTCGGGCGTACCTGGGATCCGATCTCGGGACAGGGGGCTGGTGCTTTCGATTACCTGGACAATATCTTTCTGCGCACCGCGAACGGGGTGTTCAGCTTCTGGGATCTGGACCTGGATCCCAATGGGATCGTGCGTAATCAGCTGTTCCTCCCGGTCGATGCCAGTGGCACATTCGATTTTTCCCGACTGACCGATTACGGCATGGACTATGATCCAATACGTGACCGTTTTCTGCTCTGGTTGGGTGATGGCTTGGTCTGGGAGCTGTCGGTACCGGCGAATCCGCAGCTCGATGACTGGGTTGTTCAGGAGATTGTTCCCGAGGGCCTGTTGATGCCGGATTCAACGGCGCTGGTTAGTGGAACCAAGGGTATTCTGGGCAAATGGAAGTACATCCCGGGTCTGGACATCTTCCTCGGTGTCGAAGACTCCACCCGTGGCGATATCTGGGCCTACAAACCTACAGGTTGGGATCCCGACATTCGCCCTCGGGCATTGCCCGGCGTGGACGTGCTTGCGCCGGTGTGGCTGATGTTGCCGCTGTTCGGTTGGTTGATTTCCCGTGCGGGACGTAGAATGGTGTGCTGAACCGTTTCCGAAGGGGATAGCCATGAGCGAGAACAACACCGATTTCCTGCACCGCTTCCAGCAGGGGAGTTTCACCTCTGCGTTGCGATGGCCACAACTCGATGCGTTATGGCAGGCGGTGCTGGAGGACAGTGACGGAGGCTGGTATCTGTACGCCGTTGGCGAGACGCCACCGACCGAGCCGGCGAGCGCGGAACGGGTCGAGAGTTTCGTCCGCGAAATCGACAGCCTGCTGCGCCGCGAGCACGACGAGAACTACTGTGGCATCGTCTACGCCGATGACCTCCAAAAGCCGGATTTGATCAAGATATACGATCCCAACAATCTCGGCGTGGTGTGCGGCTTCAGTGACAACCCGCCATTGCCGGGCTGGGTCATGAGCAAGCAACAACCGGTCGATCTGCCGATGGCGCGGCAGCCGGATGCCGGCCGTCGGCGCTGGTGGCAGCGGGTATTCTCGCGCTGACGACTTGGTTATAGCCTCCGCTACCAGAATGCCGCGCGATCATCGCGAGAATTCGTGAAATTTCCGGGGAGGAATGCGACGTTTGAGCGGCGAAGGCTATAACCCGGAAGATGCGTGAAATCTCTGGGCTGGAGTGGAGTGTTCTGGTCGGTTCGGCGCAATAACCTTGTAAATCCGTCGGATATTGTGCGGCCCACTCCGCTATAATCGTCTCGAATAGCGTGGATTTTCCGGATACCGTGATGATGACGAAAGCAGACAATCAGGCCCTTATCGATCTGACCCGAATGACGATCGGCTTGCTGGATGGCTGGCGCCTGGACATCGATGAGATGCAGGCTTTGCTGGGGCTGCCGGAGAAAGTACGCTCACGCGCGTTCCAGAAGTTTCGAGCGGGACGGGAAGCGTTGCCGGCCGAACCGGAGGTACTGCGCCGCGCGCAATACCTGATCCGCATTGCCGACGCGCTGCGCACGACCTACCCGCGCAATCCCTACATGGGGGCGCAGTGGATGCGTCAGCGGCATCGCCGCTTTGGCGGTCGTACGCCTTTGATGGTGATCCTGGAAGGTGGCGAGAGTGGCTTGATGTCGGTGCTTGCCGAGTTGGATTGCACCTTCGCCTGGGATATGACCGGCTCCGAGCACACGGCCTACCCGGGCGCCTCCTAGGAGGCTGTCGGGGTTCTCCGCAGTAGATCGGCGTTAAATCCGAGAGACTCCTAGCTTGCGGGCAGCGGCGCGTTGCGCTCCAGCATCTCGATGACTGACGCGGCCAGTTCCTTCGGCTCGAATTTTGGCACGTAGGCATCCGCGCCAACCCCTTTCCCAAGCATCTGATTGGCGTCCGCCGACAGCGATGAGTGCATCACCACCGGCAGGCCGCTCATGCGCGGGTCTTCCTTGATACGCCGCGTCAGCACATAGCCGTCCATTTCCGGCATCTCGACATCGGTGATCACCAGCCGGATGAAGTCCGTGATGTGGCGGCCTTGCGCGGTGGCCTCGTCGGCGAGCTTGTTGAGTTTCTCCCAGGCCTCGGCGCCGTTGTTCGAGCCGATGGCCTCGATGCCGAGCTGTTCCAGCGTGGCCTTCACCTGATCACGCGCCACCGATGAGTCATCGGCAAAAAGCACGCGCAGTTGTTCGTCGCTGCTGATCTGTTCGAGTTCCTCCAGGCCGTTGTCCTGATAGAACTCGGCGGTGTCCGCGAGTATCTTTTCCACGTCCATGATCATCACCAGCCGGTTGTCCGGCAGCTCGGTCACCGCCGTGACCAGTCCACCGAGTCGATGCGTGATCATCGGCGGCGGCGTCTTCACATCCGCCCAGGCGAGCCGCTGGATGGTTTCCACCGCGTCGACCAGAAAGCCCTGGATATGCTTGTTGTACTCGGTGACGATCATGATGCTCGGCGGTTTTTCCGTTTGCACGTTGCAGAACTTCTGCAGGTTGATCACCGGCATCATGCTGTTGCGCACGCTGACCATGCCTTCCACCGACGGTGGCATGTCCGGCGCATGGGTGATCGGCGGCAGGTGCATCACCTCGCGTACCTTGAAGACGTTGATGCCGTAGACCTCTTCCCGACCGGTGATGGTGTCTTGTCCCAGCGTGAACAACAGCACTTCGAGCTGGTTCGCGCCTGCCAGGTTGGTGCGGGCGTCCACGGAATGGATGAAGCTGGTTTTCATGGCGAGGGCCTTTGATTGGGGTTCTGGATGCGCAAAGTGTCGTTGCAGGGGTTTGCGTCATTCCAGGGCGAATCTTTAACCCGCATTTCTCACCAGATGGACGAGCCCGCGCTTGTTCCGCTTGTTCTTTGAATCCACAGGAGATTTTCTTCAATCGGAAATACGATCTGTATTCCGCTCTTTCAGAAAATCCCCTGTGAATCCAAAGCCCTACGCGATCATCTCGCCCCCTGGTGAGAAATGCGG
>JALULB010000094.1 GCA_027041035.1 Sedimenticola sp.
TTCGCGCCCGCGAGCGCGCGACGCGGCGCGCGGATATGCTCGAAGCGCAAGGACGCCAGCGCCTCGTCTTCCTGGCGCGCGCGGCCATAGTCAGAGGTCGGACCATCGAGCTGTTCGGTGTCGGCGCGCTCGCGAATCCAGGCCCCGCGCACGTCCGGCATGCCCTTCATCAGATCGATCTCGATATCGGGATCGGTGAACGGACCGGAGGTGTCATATACCGTGATCGGCGGGTTCTCCTCGACGCCGAAGCTGGCGGCGGTCGGCGACTGATCGATCTCGCGCATCGGCACGCGGATGTCCGCTCGCGAACCCTGGACATAGATCTTGCGCGATCCCGAGAACGGCCGGGTAACGGCCTCGGACAGCTCCGAGGTGCGAGTGACGAAGTCTTCGGGAATAGCGCTCATGCTTGGTCTCCAGGGTTTTGGGGAAGCACGGGCCGGTATGGCTACTGCGGCTTCCCTACGCCGGTATTAACCGGGTCAGGTTCAAAGGGTATCTCTCAGCCCCATGGTTCCAGGGCACCCCCAGCTTTGCTACATCGTAATGATCCCGCCTTCCAGGGCGCGTTATGCCGGAGCGTCTCCCTCGCTTCACTCCATTCTAGCGCTTTTTGGTCCGGATATCCGCACCGCGCGATGCGACACAACGAGCGTCCCTTGTGGCGAGTGGTTTGCCAGGGCGCTTCCAGCCGCATGCTCGCCCGCAACGATTGGATATTTACGACCCATAATCTTGAATGATGACGGCTGTGCATGGAGCTTCATGATGTGGCCTCATGCCCGGCTCCGTCCTCTCCCGCGCCAAGCACCATAAATCCACCTTATATCCTATAAAACCCATACGCCTTGCCCGGCCCGGCGAAAATCCGTAGTCTTGATCCCACCGAAAATATCAGGAATGACTTATGAATACCGCCAGCACCCTGCCGACACCCCGCTTCAATATGGTGGAGCAACAGGTTCGCCCCTGGGAAGTGCTCGACGACCGGGTGTTGAACCTGCTGCTGGAGCTGCCGCGCGAGCTGTTCGTGCCGGCAGCCTATCGCGGGCTGGCCTACGCGGACACCGCGATTCCGCTCGGACACGGTCATGCGATGCTGGAGCCTCGTCTGGTCGGTCGCATGGTGCAGGCGCTCGATATCGTCCCCGGTGACCGGATCCTGGAGATTGGCACCGGTAGCGGCTATGTCACCGCGTGCCTGGCGCGACTCGGTGAACACGTCCTGTCCTGGGAGATCCACGAGGATCTCGCCGAGCAGGCGCGCGCGAATCTGCGCGCCGCCGAGGTTTCCAATATCGAGGTGCACACCGGCGATGGCCTGAACAGCGCCATCGACGAGGGTCCGTTCGACGCCCTGATCGTTACCGGCTCCTGCCCGACCTATCCCGAGCATCTGGAAGCGTTGATTAAAACCGGCGGTCGCATGATGGTCGTGGTCGGCGCCGACAAACCGATGTCCGCCTACCGCGTGACGCGCGAATCCGATAGTGCCTGCGCGCGGGAATCCCTGTTCGAGACCCTGATCGCGCCGATGGAGAACACCCGACGGCCATCGGCATTCATCTTCTGATCCTCCACCGGAGACAAGACAGTGTCATCCCAGCCCCTACTACCGCTGTGCCATGCCGATGACAGCCAACTGCTGATCATCGATCTTCAGGAAAAACTGGTCGCGGCGATGCCGGATGACTGTCTCGAAAACCTGACCAGGAATACCGAAAAACTGGTCAAATCCGCCTGTACGCTGGGCATCCCGGTGATGCTGACCGAGCAATACCCGGTCGGCCTCGGCGCCACGCTGGAAAACGTCGTCGGCTGCCTGCCGGGTGATGCCGGTTGCTGCGAGAAAACCACCTTCTCCTGCTGCGAAGCGGACAGCTTCGAGACCCAGCTGTACCCGGCGGAACAACGCAAGCAGGTCATCCTCGCCGGTGTGGAGGCACATATCTGCGTATTGCAGACCGCCGCCGGCCTGCAACGCTGGGGATTCGACCTGTACGTCGTCGAAGACGCGATCTGCTCACGCGATCCACGCCATAAGCTCAACGCGTTGCGCCGCATGGAGCAGCATGGCGTACAGGTCACGAACACGGAATCGGTGGTCTTCGAGTGGCTGGGCGACTCGCGCCACCCGGAATTCCGCACGCTGACCAAGCTCTTCCGCTGAGCCTCGTCCCGCCGACTCCGGATCGGTTTCCATGGCATCATAAGCCATGAGGCCAGCGTGCCGACGCGCGCGGACAACAAGAGGAGGAGGCCTGCTTGGATATCGTCTGGTTGGCGCTGGCGTTCGCCTGCGGCTGGATCGCCCAACAACTCACCCTGCCACCACTGGTCGGCTTTCTCGCCGCCGGTTTCGGCCTGCGCGCGCTGGGCGCGGATGGTGGCGAACTGCTGCAACAGATCGCCGATCTGGGCATCACCCTGCTGCTGTTCACCATCGGTCTGAAGCTGAACCTGCGCTCCCTGCTGCGCCCGGAGATCTGGGCCGGCACCTCGCTGCACATGGCGATCACGATCGTCGTCTCGGTTGCCGTCCTGTGGTTGCTCGGCCTGTCCGGACTCGCGCCGATAGCCGGCCTGCCGGTCACCACGCTGGCGCTGATCGCCTTCGCGCTGAGCTTCTCCAGCACGGTATTCGCCATCAAGGCGCTGGAATCGCGTGGTGAGTTGAGCTCCTGCCACGGTCGCGTGGCGATCGGTATCCTGATCATGCAGGACATCATCGCGGTGGTGTTTCTCGCCGCCTCTTCCGGCAAGCTGCCATCCGCCTGGGCCTTCCTGCTGCTGCTCCTGCCGCTGCTGAAGCCTTTTGTGATGCTGATCATGCACAAGACCGGCCATGACGAGCTGTTGCTGCTGTTCGGGCTGGTCGCCGCCATCGCCGGCGCCGATCTGTTCGAGCTGGTCGGCATGAAGGCGGACCTCGGCGCGCTGGCGTTCGGTGTGCTGCTCGGCGGCCACCGCAAGTCCAGCGAGTTGGCAAAGATCATGCTGCATTTCAAGAACCTGTTCCTGATCGGCTTCTTCCTGACCATCGGCCTGTCCGGTCTGCCGGGGCCGCGAGAGTTTGGCATCGCGCTGCTGCTGACGCTGATCATGCCGTTCAAGTTTCTGCTGTTCTTCACCATCCTGACACGCTTTCATCTACGCGCCAGAACCGCGATGCTGACCGCGCTGAACCTGTCCAACTACAGCGAGTTCGGCCTGATCGTCGCGGCCATCGGCGTGACAAACGCCTGGCTGAGCAACGAGTGGCTGGTCATCATCGCGCTGGCGCTGTCGTTCAGCTTCATCCAAGCCTCGATCTTCTCATCGATGGAACACCGCCTGTACGCGCGCTTCGAACACCTGCTGCTACCCTTCGAATCGGATACCCGACTGGCCGAGGACGAGATCGTCACCCCGGGCGACGCCGAAGTGCTGATCTTCGGCCTCGGTCGCACCGGCGGCAACGCCTATCGGGCGATGCGCGAAGACTACGGTGATCGCGTATGCGGCGTCGACTACGACCAGACCCGCGTCGATGCCTACAAGAAGCTCGGCTGGCGGGTGATTCGCGGTGATGCGACGGATGCCGACTTCTGGCGGGCCATCGACCACCAGCAGATCCGCATGGTGATGCTGGCTTTGCCCAGCTTCAACGAGAACCTGGCTGCCGTCAAAGAACTGCGATCCGCCGGCTACCCCGGATTCATCGCCGCGACGGCGCACTTCGACGACGAACGGGCGCGCCTGGAAAGCGCCGGCGCGGACGCCGCGTTCAATATCTTCGCCGAAGCCGGCGCGGGATTCGCCGCGCACGCCCGATCGAGTTACGAGTCGCCGCGGCGGACTTGATTATTTCCCTGAAAAGTTTACCCTTGAAATATGTCTTCTTCGCCAGAACCGGAACTGCACAAGTGCCGGGAGATCGCCTTCTGTACATTGCACCCGGACAAGAACCAGGCCCGGACAGCAATGCAACTGCTGGAAGGACTCTCCGATCGGCTGGAGGTGCGCTATCTGTCGCCCTCGGTGATACAGGTGGAATACAGCATCCTGGATACCTGCCTCGAACACATCGAGGCGTACCTCGTTGATGCCGGCCTGCATCTGGACAACCGCCTGATCTGTCGCCTGAAGCGCTCGCTGTACCACTATTCCGAAGAGACCCAGCGCGCCGTTCACGGCTGCCCCAAGGGCGCCTCGAACTGCACCGACATGATCTTCGTCAACCAGTACCGCCGCCGCGACCATGGCTGCCGGGACAATCGTCCCAGTCACTGGCGCAATTACCGCTGATTCCATCCCATCCATGAACGACGAGGAACTGCTGCGCTACAGCAGACAGATCCTGCTGCCCCGCATCGGTGTCGAGGGCCAGCAGATGCTGGCCGACGCGCATGTGCTGATCGTCGGCGCCGGCGGACTGGGCTCGCCGCTGGCGATGTATCTCGCCGCCGCCGGTATCGGCCGATTGAGCATCGCCGAT
>JALULB010000095.1 GCA_027041035.1 Sedimenticola sp.
CCGGCAGCGCTTCATCGCGCTGGAGTTCGATTACCCGGACGCGGCGCTGGAACAGAAGATCATCGAGAAAGAGGCCGGCGTGGATGCCGGCTTGGCGCGCAAGCTGGTGAAGTTCGCGCAGATGACCCGCAACCTGAAGGGCAGCGGCCTGGAAGAAGGCGCCTCGACCCGCCTGCTGGTGCATGCCGCGAAGCTGACTTCAGCGGAGATCGATCCGGTTACCGCCTGCCATACCGCCATCGCCCAGGCATTGAGCGACGACGCGGAGATGCTCGCGGCGGTGAACGAGTTGTCCGCTTCCCTGTTCTGATGGCGGTGGCCGGGGATTTCGCCGGGATCCAGTCCTTGCTGGACACGTGGCTGGAGACCGAGTTCACCTTTCGCGATACCGATGCGCTGACGCGTCAACTGTTGGCGCTGTCGCCGCGCGACCGTCAGTTCGTGCTCACCTGGACGCAGCGTGTCGCCAGCACCAATCTGGAGTTGGCCTATCAGTTCGCGCGCCTGTCGGACAAGACGCTGGCGAGCATGGAAACGGAGGTCATCGAGGCATGGATCCAGCACGCCATGGATCAGTACGATCGCACTGGCCTGGCGGCGGCGATGAAGGTGGTCAACGAGGTCGACGGCTTTATTCGCCAGAGCCATGAGCGCGCGTCCGGCTCGTTGCTGGAGGATCGGGCCGGGGTACTCGCGGCCTTCGTGCGGGGACTCTCCGGACGCGAGCTGCGTATCGAAGAGGGCGAGGATGCCTGGACCGACAGCGAAACCCTGTATCTGCCGGGTATCGTCGCGCGCCTGTCCGAGCGGCAGGACAACTTTCTGCTGCACAAGGCGATGGCGACCCATCTGTGGGCGCAGACCCGTTTCGGCACCTTTCGCGTCGACCTGGGCGGCGAACTCGAACGTTTTCCCGATCCGTCCGCCGCATTGCGGCTGTTTCATGCGCTGGAGGCCCTGCGCCTCGACCATTGCGTCGCGCGCGAGCTGCCCGGCCTGGCGCGGGAGATGGCGCGCCTGCGCGAGGCGCTGGATGAAGAGGCGGACTATGCGCGCCTGCGGGACAGGGCGGATCGGCTGGCGCGGGCCGACGCCCATGCCGGTGATACGCTGGCGTTGGTCGGGCGGTTGTGGGATACGCTGGAGCCTCCCCGCTGGTGCTATCAGGGAAAACTGGATATCGAGGCGGTGCGGGCGTGTAGCGCGCGTCGTGTCGAACGCGAGAAAGCCATTCTGCGGGTGAAGCTGGCCGAGCTGGCCGACGAGCTGAAAGAGCGGGGCAAGATCCCCGAGGACGCGCCGGCCGAGTTCGATCTGAAACGAAAGGAGACCGATGACGCCGCTACCGAGCCATTCGAGTTCGAGTTGAGTATCGACGAGGAGGCGCTGAACGTACCGGAATTCATGCGCAATGTGATGACCTCCATCATCCTGGATTTCGGCGAGATTCCCGAGGAGTACCTGGTTGCCGCCGGTCCCGGTGAATACGATCTGAGTATCTTCGACGCGGACAAGCTCGACCCCGAGGATGTCTGGAGCGGCGCCTATCACGAAGAGGGGGCCTTCCTGCATCCGGAATGGGATTTCGCGCGGCAATGTTATCGCAAGAACTGGTGTGTGTTGCGTGAGCTGGAGGTGAAGCCGAGGTACGACGATTTTTATGCGCACACGATGTGCAAATACTCGCGCCTGATCAAATCCCTGCACCGCACCTTCGAGGCGTTACGCGGCGAGGACAGGTTGCTGAAGAAACAGCCGCATGGCGATGATGTCGATATCGACGCATTGGTCGAGGCCTGGGCCGACCTGCACAGCGGCCACGAGATGTCCGATCGCCTGTTCACCCGCATGCACAAGGAAGAGCGTAATATCGCGGTGATGTTCATGGTCGACATGTCGGGTTCCACGCGAGGCTGGATCAACGACGCGGAACGTGAATCCCTGATCCTGCTGTCCGAGTCGCTGGCGATACTCGGTGACCGCTATGCGATCTACGGCTTTTCCGGCACCACGCGCAAACGCTGCGAGCTGTACCGCGTCAAGGCCTTCGACGATCCCTATGATGAAGACACGCAAGCGCGCATCAGCGCCATCGAGGCACAGGATTACACCCGCATGGGGGTCGCGATTCGTCACCTGAGCGGGCTGCTGAACCAGGTCGACGCGCGCATCAAGCTGCTGGTCACGTTGTCGGACGGCAAGCCGGAGGACTATGACGGCTACTATCGCGGTGAATATGGGATTGAGGATACCCGACAGGCGTTGTTCGAGGCGCGCCGCGATGGGATCCACCCTTTTTGTATTACAATAGATGAAAAGGCGCGGGAGTATCTGCCGCATCTGTACGGAGCTGCAAACTACGTGGTTATCAAGGACGTGGACAAGCTGCCATTGAAGGTTTCCGATATCTATAGAAAGTTAACGAGTTAGATCGCCGTCGTAATTACGCTGCGGTTCGATCGTATTTTCTGTCCTGCTCGTGTCGCTGGCGAGGTCGATCCCCGGGGGCGCGAAGACGGGAAACACTACGGGAAAGGTAAGGTATGGACAGCCCGATAAATATTTTTGATATTCCAAAGCAAGAAACACAGGCGCCCGCGGTATTCGCCAAGTTGAAGCCACGCGCGATGCAGCTCTGGGTGGATGCCCTGCCGATGACCAATCTGCGCGCGACCACGCGGGCGGTATTCGCGCGTATCGAGACCTTGATCACGAGTGAGTTGCCGAGCGCCACGCTGCTCGATTCGCTTGAGATCCTGGTTGCCCGCTGCCATGTCATCGTGGCGCAACTCGAGGAGCGTATCCGCGACAAGGCACGGCCGCTGGCAGTCGAAGACCTGCGTATCGCCGATCTGATCTATGAGCTGCGCCTGAAGGTTTACCTTGGCTATAAGCGGGTATTGCATGAGACCCGGGGCGAACGCGGCGCCCGGCGTCTGCTGCATCGCATGGCGCGCAGAAGGGCATTTCACCGGGCGCAGGAGGTGCTGCTCGAACTGCTGCGCAACCGTTGCCTGATCTATCGCCCCGTGCCTTATTTTCACTGGCTGGAGATGCACGACAACTTCGAGCAGGCATGCGCGGAAAAATGTCATGCGAAGCCGATGCAATTGATCGATAACGGCGGTATCAGATTGAGTACCGAGGATCTGTACAAGCAGGCTCTGCTGTTTGCGCTGGCCAGTCCACACCGTTTTCTTCCGCGCGATATTCAGCGCCTGTATCTGGCGCTGCGACGCTGGGCCGGCGATTGCGTGATCGAACGGATGGGGCCGCAAGTCGATATGGATCGCGCACCCTTCTTTGTGGATATCAATCTGGACAAGCCGCCGGTCCACATCTCCGCGGTGGATATGTCGAAGCCCTTCGCTGGCTGGTATATCCATACGTCGGGGCTGGTTTCCCGGGTCGCGTCCGAAATGGAAGCCGCGGAGAAGGCGCGCGGCGGCGAGATGCGTTCACGGCCGACCAATCGCCTGGATGTACTGCCCCTGAGCCTGCTGTCTTCGCTGTTGCTTGCCTGGGGCATGGGTGCGCGCCGCCAGGTACAGCGTACCCAGAGCCAGCGTTCCCTGCGTATCATCGCCGGTATCTCCGATCTGTATACCCTGCTGGGTGGCATACCGCTTCCCGATGGCAACAATTCCGCGGGTTTCGAGATGGAGGTCGTGGGTACCTTCGGCGGACCCAAGGCGCAACCGGCGGAGCTGCACTGGCATGAGGAGCTCGCTGAGTTCGAGATCAGTGTTGGCGGTCGGGAAGGTTTTGGCAACGTGCGCATACGCAGTTTCCTGATGTGTGACGCGAGTAATGGCGGCATGTTGATCTGCGCCGACGATGCGAGCGAGAGCGATGTCCATGTCGGTGAACTGATCGGCATCCTGGATGATCCCCAGGCGCGTACCATCAGCCGCATCGGTGCCGTGCGCTGGATGCGCCTGGACAGGCAGAATCGCCAACAGTGTGGCGTCGAATTGTTGCTTCACGACCCACGTTGCTCCCAATTGAGGGTATCGCGAAAGGACGGCATGGTGGAGTACCTGCCGGTGATCTACCAGTTGCCCGATGACGGCCAGGATAACCTGTTGTTGATCACCGAATGTTTCTACGCCAAGCCTAGCGACAGTTTCTGTTGGCGCTTCGAAGGCGAGGAGCAGCCATTGTCCCTGTCGCAACTGCTGGAATGCACCGGTGCTTACTCACTGTTTCAGTTACCGTTGGATTCGATAGGCGATGACACGGATAGCCGGCGTCGGGATGTGCATCCAGCGGATTATTTCGACGATATCTGGAACCGCCTTTGATCTAGGAGCCTGTCGGGTTATGGGGGATCGTAGCGAGGAGGTGGGAGAGCGAGGCCAAATGTTCCCGGTTTTGAGGCGCATAGTGGACCTATGTAACGAAAAAACGGGGATATTTGGACCGCTCTCCCATCTTCGCAGTAGATTCATCCATAATCCGACAGGCTCCTGGA
>JALULB010000096.1 GCA_027041035.1 Sedimenticola sp.
TTCGCGCGTTTCGTCCCGACCCAGTTGGCCGACGCCGAGCAGGATGACGCGGCTGAACTCCAGCCCCTTGCTGCTGTGTATCGTCATGACCGTAACCTGGTCCATTTCCGGATCAAAAGCCGACTTAGACTGCCTCGTATGCATCCACAGGTGCGGTATGCCGCTATCGCACAATGCGACTGAGACGTTCTCGCCCAGTGGGCCTCCCGCATAGATCACCGCCATATCCCGCCAGGCGATCCCGCGCGCATGCCATTTCTTTACACAGGCCACGGCGTAGCGGACCTCGTCCTGTAGCGTTCCGAAGCGTTTGACGACCGGTCGCGGTCCGCTGCCGCCGGCGGCCTCGGGCGCCAAGAGCGGGATGTGATCGTCGTCGGCGCTCTGTGGATCGAGATAGCGGCTGGCGAAATCGTAGGCGAAATGCAGGATCTCGCGGGTGTTGCGATAGTTCAGGCGCAGCACGGTGGTGCGCCCCTGTGCCTTGATGCCGACGCTGGACAGCGAGAAGCCCAGGCCGGCCTGCTTGTGATAGATCGACTGGGCATCGTCATACAACAGCAGCAGCGAGTTGCTGTCCGGGTCGATCATCTGTACCACCAGACGCAACCAGTCGGCCTCGAAATCGTGACCCTCGTCGATCAGCAGCGCACCGTACTGCGCGCGCGGGATGCGGCCCTTCTCGACCGCGCGCATGACGCTTTCGACCTGGCGTTCCCAGACCGGCGCGGCGGAATCGATCAGCTCGACATGGTAGGTTTTCAGTTGTTCCCGGCACCAGTCATGAAAATGGTAGATCTGCACCTGTGCGTCGATCCCGCGCGAGTCGATGAAGGTACGCAGCCTTGCCGCCAGGGTGATATTGAAGCACAGCACCAGGATCGGCTTGTTCACCACTTGAGAAAGGTGCAGGCAACGATAGCCGAGGATCAGGGTCTTGCCCGAGCCGGCGACGCCATGGATCACGCGATGTCCCTCGCCAAGGCTGCGCGCGAGCTGTTCCTGCTGGATGTCCATGATCTTGATGATGTCCGGCAGGGTTTGCTCCACGCTATCCTCCGGTTCGGCGAACAGATCGGCGGTGGGGTTGTCGTCGATGCGGATCTCGGGGAACAGATGCCAGCGGATGCGGTCGATCTGCGGCAGGCTCAGGGTGTCGCCGAACTGGTAGTTGAACATGCCCCACAGGCGCTCCTGAAACGTTTCGGCATCGGCCGATTCGGTGATCTCATCCTTGTAGATCATCAGATGATCCGGCAGCAGGCTCTCGCGCCGGTCGTCCGGAATCGCCTTCTCGATCTGGCGGCGGGTGATGTTGGTGAACACCACGCCCCAGCCGTAGGGCATCAGCAGATTGCCTTGGTAGGCGCCGTTGGCATGGCGCAGGCGCGGATCCCCCGCCAGCGTGCCGATGACTCCATAGGTGTATTGGCGGACCTGTTCCAGCGGGTGCGGTCGGGTCACCAGGCCGGCGTTCGTCAACAGCGTGACATCCGACTTGCTGATCTTCTTCAGCGTGTCCGGCTTCCAGTCCTTGACCTCCAGAAACAGCAGGCCCCGGCCGGGATGCAGGATGATGAAATCCGGGTAACGCCGCTGCTTGCCGATCGGGATGTCGTACCAGACGAGATAGTCGTCCTCAAGCAGATCCCGCAGCCGCCGCGCGACGCGTTTCTCTCCGGCTGTCATGCGGCCAAGCGTTTGGCGGTTCAGCGGTGGGATGATCTCCGCCATGCGCGGGTTCCTTTTACTTCTGGGAGACGACAGTCTAGCAAGAAGCGTGCATCCATCCGAATGCGTTCACCACGGCATCAGGCCCAGATAGCCGATATAGAATATCGCCCAGCAGATCAGCAGCATCCGGCGCCTATCCATCGTCGGTCGCCGTTTCGCCACGTATTGGAGCGCGTAATGCGCCCCGAGCGTCACCAGCGCGAAGCGTCCCAGTCTGGCGGGGATCGAGATCAGCAGAAATTCGGCCAGCGAAATCCCGGCCTGTGCCGCCTGCACTGCGTAGAGCTTGTAGGGCGTGCCGCTCAGCGGCCCGATCAGCACGGCGGTGATGCCCTGGTTTCGCAGGGCGTCCCGCACGCTCGCCACCATGTCGCCTCCAATGGCGGGAACCCCTTCCACCGCATGCAGGGCCGCTGTTGTGTTCCATGCGCCCCACTGGTACATGCAGGTTCCGCCGATCAACGCGCCGCCCAGTGCGTGCAGGCAGGCGATCAGGCCGGGGCGCGGGTTTTCCCGCGCCGCCAGTGTCAGCCAGACATCCGGCACGATGAAGAACAGCGTGGCCTCGGAGAATCCCCAGAGCCGCGCGACGAGGTTCACTCCCATGGCGAGAAATTCCCTTCTCGGGCCAGATCCCGCATGCGCGTTTCCAGGCGACGCATATAGTCGTTCCTGTCGCCCCGCCAGGCCAGCGGTTCGCCGAGGAAGACATCGCAGAAGAAGGGCACGAACAGCGCCTCGCCCTTCGGCAGGGACTTGCCCAGGCCGTGCAGATAGACCGGGGTGACCGGGATATCCGGATGGCGTTTGGCCAAGTGAGCGATGCCCTTCTTGAATCCGGCCAGTGTTTCCGGTTCACCGCGCGTGCCCTCCGGGAAGAAGATCAGGATCTTGCCCGCTTCCAGCGCCTTGTCGATCGGCGCCAGCGGGTCTTCGCCCCGGGCACGGGCGTTGCGTTCCAGCGGCAGGATGCCGATCACGTTCAACGCGAACCAGGCGAGCAGGCGGTTACGTAGAAAATAGTCCATCGCCGCGACCGGTTGCACCTTATGCAGTAGGCCGCGGGGCAGCAGGGTCATCAGTACCAGGGTGTCCAGGTGGCTGTTGTGGTTGGCCACCAGGATGGCGGGTCCATCGCCGGGCAGGCGTTCGCGATGCCGGACATTGAGGCCCAGCAGCACCAGTACGAGAAAGCGGACGACAGTGTTGAAGAAGAGCGCGCGAATGCATCTGTTCATGACGTTCACGTGTAGTAGCGGACAAAATGGAAGAACAGCGGCGCGGTATAGGTCAGGCTGTCGATACGGTCGAGAATACCACCGTGGCCTGGCAGCAGGCTGCCGCTGTCCTTCACGCCGATATCCCGCTTCAACGCCGACAGGGTCACGTCGCCGACGAAGCCACCGATGCCGATGATCAGGCCGGCGACGAATGCCAGCGGCCAGTCGAATGGCGTCAACAGCGGCGCCAGCAGCATCGCCAGCCCGGTGGTCGTGGCGACACCGCCGTGGAATCCCTCCCAGGTCTTGTTCGGGCTGACCTTCGGCACCACCTTGCGTCGTCCCAGCGCCTTGCCCCAGACATACTGCGCCACGTCGTTGATCTGGGTCAGAAACACCAGGTACAGCACCATTCCGGCACCGCCGGCCGAGCCGTCGTCGGTGCCCGGCAGTATCAGCAGGAACGCCACGTGGCTGATGCTGAACACAGTCGTCATCAGCCCCCAGTGCAGGGTGCCCACGGCGCGCAGGAAGGACTTGGTCTCGCCGATGATGATCATGCGCATCGGCAGGAACAGGAACATGTACACCGGGATGAAGATGATGAACATGCCGTACCAGCCGATCGCGATCCAGTAGTACTGCACCGGTATCGCCAGGTAGGCCCAGAAGAGTACACGGCGATCGGCGCGTCGTGTCGGGATGATGGAGAGATACTCCTTCAACGCCAGAAAGCTGACGAAGCCGAAGAACACCAGGGATACCGTGGGCGACAGCAGCATCGCGGCGGTAAACACGCTGACCATCACCCACCACGAGCGGATGCGCTGCGCCAGTTCGGTATGGTCCTTATCGGGGTGGTGCCGCGTCAACAGCCGTTGAATCAACGACGCCAGGCCGAGCAGGGCGTACAGGCCGCCCAGCGACCAGAGTACCGTGGGATCGAGTGTCGGGTTCATCAGGCCACCTCCAGCAACGCCTGACGGGCGCGGTTGATGACGGTCATGGCGGCAAGCAGCACCATCACGCCGAGCAGGCCATTCGCCCAGAACGCCGGGGCGATGCCCGCGCCGATCAGCAGCGCCAGCAGGCCGAACGCGAAGGCACGGTCGCTTTTGCCCAACGGCCCGTCGTAGCGCCGGCTGGCGCCGACCTGGATCGCGACCACGCCGGCCATCTCGGCGATGATCGACACCATCACGACGGATACCACCAGTAGCGGAGAAAGCCCGCCGACCCAGCAGAAAGGCAGATAGAGCGCGGCGTCGGAAATCACATCGCCCAGCTCGTTCAGGATCGCACCCAGCGGCGATTGCATCGCGTGTTCACGCGCCAGCATGCCGTCGATCGCGTTCAATGCCATGCGCAGGAACAACACCACCGGGATCAACAGCAGCGGCCACGAGGCATCGGCAAACACGGCCATCGAAGCGCCGGTGGCGATGGAGATCGCCAAGGCCGCCAGCGTGACTTGATTGGGCGTGATCCCGGCCTGGGCCAGG
>JALULB010000097.1:0-4076 GCA_027041035.1 Sedimenticola sp.
AGTCAATTGAAAACTATTTATATGTTTAATTACAAGCAATTATGAATGATATCTCATCTTTCTTACATATCATATGGCTTTACGCGACTCGCTTTCAGAAGCTATCAGGGGTACAACATCTATCAATAAAACAATCAATATTTAAATATTCAATAACAATATTTCATGGATAGATTCTATTTTAGATGTTACTAATATACTGTAATTCTAAAGTAAGGAGATGAACATGTATTTCGATTCCATGACTATCGGCTTCCTGCTGACTGCCGGTGTAATCGGTGGCCTGTTTCTATTGAAGTGGGCAGACCTCGTTCCCTGCGATTGCGGTCGCCTTTTCAAGCACTCGGCTCGCTATCCGTATCATCCTTATAAGGACGATACGAAATGATGATGGGCCAACCCTTGATTCGACAAGCGGCGGAATGATCCCCGGGATACCATCGGGTCCTCGCCTAGCGTGCCAGCGCGGCGACGGCTTTCATGAGTACCTGGGGGTCATGATGCCCCTGATAGATCGGATTGGGTTCCTTGTCGAGACCACACAGGCCATAAACCGCCGATTGAGCACAACGCACGGAATACTCGACAGTAAACACACAATCGTGCGGCAACTCCGCGAACTGTCCCAGAAAAGCGAAATTGGTCGCATCCTCCGGGATGACCCTTGGCCGATCACCACGTTTGCGTGGCATGAACAGACTATCGATGAACGGCATCATCACCGGTAGACAATTTGCCTTGCCGGCTTCCAGCACTGGCTGCATCAGATCAGTGATCCGCAAATGATGGAAGAGTTCCTCCAGAATCTCGCTACCGCTACATGCCGACATCTTTTTCTTCACCCGGTTGCCTTCGCGATCCGGATACAGGCCATATCCCCAGAAAACGGTGACATCCGCCGGCTGATTGGCGAAATGCGGCTGCGCCGCAAGCACCACCGACATCAACCAGTTTGAGTCCGTCATTGTCACCAGACCGCCGGTTCCGGCGACATTGCCGGTGAAGGATTCCATATACTCGAAGAACGTCGGATCCTTCAGCGTTACGGTGAAGGATTCCCATTTCTGCAGATCGACATGGTCGCAGAATACCCCGGGATTGCCGAAATCCGGGTGTTGCGCGGCAATGCGTTCCCAAAGCTGCCAGGCGCCCGAGCTGGCCTTGTCCTTCAACACCGGCGCCCTGTCCATCGAACCGACATCGCTACTCTCGACAATGGAACCGTTGGTAATGAAGACGAGGTCGCTGTCCTTCAGCATGATCTGGTGTTCGGCTTCCAGCGTGCGGTAGTGAATCACCCGCGCGGTCTTGCGATCCGCGGCAAGATCGAATTCGACATGCGTCACCTGATGGCGCATGTCGAATTGAACACCCCTCCCCCGCAGCCAGGTTTCCAGCGGCTTCACAACCGAATCGTACTGATTGTATTTCGTGCGCAGAATGCCGCCGAGGCGGTGAAATTCAGGCAGCAGGTGGATAAAGCGGATGAAGTAACGGCGCATCTCCGCCAGGCTGCTCCACTTCTGGAAGGCAAACATCGTCGTCCACAGCAACCAGAAGTTGCTCTGAAAGAAGTCCGCCGAGAACCAGTCCTCGATACGCATCTCGTCGAGCGCCCCCTCCGGGTGGAACCAAAGCCGTAGCATGTCGACCTGATCCTTCTTGCTCAGGCCCAGTGAGCTGTTGTCGAGCTTCTTCCCCTCTCGCAACAAGCGAGCCTTGGCGTCCGACACATAGTGTTTATTGAAAGCGAAGGTCTCCTCCGTGACCGTTTGTCTCGGGTCCTCCAGCGAGGGGATCCGCGACAACAGGTCCCAGTAACAGACGTAGTGCCTTTCGTGCATCCGGCCACCACGAATCAGATAGCCATGTTCCTCTTCGCCGGAACCGTCCAGGCTGCCGCCGGTGATATCGTCCTGCTCCATGATATGGATGTTCGTCCCGGGCACTCCGGCCTCCAGAATCAGATAGACCGCGCTGGCCAGCGATGCGATACCGCCGCCGACCAGATAGACCATCGACTGGGAAAAATCCTTGTCTTGAGAGTGATGTGGCATGCTCGGATCCCCTTGGGCAATCGGTTGATTCATCCCGGTATCTGGATATAAACACGTTGATCCAATGACCGCAAGAAACCAGCGGATTTTGTTTCAACCTGTCCATGAACTCACGAAAAACCCCGTTAAACCGCGCAACAGTTACACAATCCATTGTTTTTACATATTTTTCTCGGAAGTCCTCAGAAACCAACTGCAGCGGGCGGCGACGCGGGATTTTGCGCCCATGCAAGACACCGGCAAGGGCGTGCCCAATTCATGATTTTTCCGGGTTATCATGTGCGGATTCAGATTCACCACGGAGTAGACTCTCTATGAAACGCACCCTCGCCATGCTTCTGCTGCTCGTCCTGGCCTCCGCCAGCGCCCTGGCGGCCCCGGTCAATGTACTGATGAAAACCAGTCTCGGTGACGTGAAGCTGGAACTCTACCCGGACAAGGCGCCAGAAACGGTGAAAAACTTCCTCCGTTATTTGGATGAAGGCTTTTACGATGGCACACTATTCCACCGCGTGATCGGCGGGTTCATGATTCAAGGCGGCGACCCGACGGCTACGGGAAGGGGCGGAGAGTCGATTTGGAAAAAACCGTTTGAAGACGAGTTCAAACCGGGTGTCGTGTTCGACAGAGCGGGGCTGCTCGCCATGGCGAACGCAGGTCCAAACACCAACGGCAGCCAATTTTTCATAACGGTAGCGCCGACACCGTGGCTCAACGGTCACCATACGATTTTCGGAGAGGTCGTCGAGGGGATGGATACCGTCAGAAAACTTGAACTCGTCGAGACAAACGGTCGTTACGGCGGCGACAGACCCATAGAGAAAGTCTTTATTCGCAAAGCGTATGTACTACACCCAAAATTTTAGATATCGAAACGCGAAGCGTCGAAAAAGGTCTCATCCGAGATATTTTGAAACGCGGCGTTGATGGAGACGAAGAGTTTTGGGTACTCCTGCTCCATCTGTGCGAGCATCTCCTTCATCTTGGCACGGGCATAGGGCATCTTGATATCGAAGCGCATCGAAGGGCATGCCTCGTCACCGATGGTCGGCATACCGTTTTCCAAAGCGGCGGCGGCGAGCTGACGCTCGCGAATCTGAATGAGCGGGCGAATGACGACAATTCCGTTACCCGCTCGGTACTTCGGCGCGAGCGAGCGCATCTGCCCGTTGTAGATAAGATTCATAAAGTAGCTCTCGGCGGCATCGTCGAGATGGTGTCCCAAAGCGAGTTTGTTACAGCCAAATTGCTTCGCCGCACTGTAGAGCGAACCGCGGCGCATGCGTGAAAAGAAGCTGCAGTACGACGAGTTTTGGCGTATTTTATCTTTGGCGACATCGTAGATGTTGGTGTCGTATATCTCGTGAGGTATCTCATGTGCTTTACAGTGCGCTCGCAGTGCGTCGAAATTCTCGTCCATACCGTAGGCGACGGTTACGGCGAGAAACTCGAAATGAAACGGCGCGCGGCGACGCTGCTCTTTGAGTGCATGAACGAGAGTGAGTGAGTCTTTCCCGCCGCTGAGACCGACGAGAATCCTGTCCCCCTCTTCAATGAGATTGAACTGCGCATTCGTTCTGCCGACTTGGCGCATTATCTTTTTAGAGAGAGTGACGCCCAAGCTTCTCAACCATTTTCAAAATAAACTGCGCGCTGCGGTTGGCGGAAAACTCCAAAAACTCCTCGAAATTGACACTCGCATCACCGTCAGCCGTATCGCTGATGGCGCGCAAAATCAAAAAAGGGACTTCGAGCGCTTCACAGACGACGGCGACCGATGTCCCCTCCATCTCGAGCGCGTCGGCATTGAATGTCGCACTGATCCAATCTTTTCGCTCTTGCGAGTGCACGAACTGATCCCCCGTGGCGATAACACCCTCTTCCAAGACGATATCCATCTCCTTCGCCACCTCGTTCGCGATATCTATGAGTTTTCGCTCCGCTTCGATAAACTGCGCACCTTCGGGAACATACCCGTGCGGGTGACCGAAAGCGGTAATATCCAAATCGTGTTGGCAC
>JALULB010000097.1:4086-4407 GCA_027041035.1 Sedimenticola sp.
CGGTGGCGACAATCAAATCACCGATATTGAGCGACGGGTTGATTCCGCCGGCGACGCCGCTAAAAAGCAGAATCTCTGCACCGAACTTCTCGATGAGCGTAGCGGCCGTAAGCGTCGAAAAGACCTTGCCGATTTTCGAGTAGGCTATGATGAGCTCATGTCCGTTGTACGAGGCTTCGTAGTAGCTGTTGCGTGCATATTCACTCTTTTTATACTCTCCGACCGCCTCTAAAATAGGCGCGATCTCCTCGGGCATGGCACCCATAATCGCTATGCGCATTCTAATCCTTTTTCGCTATATATTTTTGCACATTGTGCAGA
>JALULB010000098.1 GCA_027041035.1 Sedimenticola sp.
GCTAACCGCTGAAATGCGTCAGATCAAGGCAAAAAATGTGATTTTACAAGTGTAAATGACCATTTTTGAACGCAGAGCTGGCGCATTTCAGCGGTTAGCTGAGTAGTTACCCCGTTTTTTCGTTACATAGGTCCACTATGCGCCTCAAAAACGGGAACATTTGGCCTCACTCTCCCACCTCCTCGCTACGATCCCCCATAACCCGACAGCCTCCGAGTGACGAACTGTCGCCAGACAGCGACAGTAGAGAACCCCAGCCTGCCGGGGATGCGATCGAAAAGGCCGGAAAGCGTGTCGCCAGGGAGCGACGGATTCTTCGGCCGGATGCGCGAGCGGGCTTTCTACAGCATTGTTTTCAAATGAATTATCCAGACTGGCACGACCTGTGCTTAAGCGGGATTGCAATCCGATGTTTACGCATCGGGTCGCCGAACTCAATCACCAGCCAAGGAGCTGAATATCATGTCCAAGAAAATGCTTGTACTTATCCTGGGTACCCTGTTTGCCACCGCCGCCTCCGCCGCGGATCTCTTCGCCACGCTGGATACCGACCAGAACGGCGCCATCAGCAAGGATGAAGCCTCCGCCCTGCCCAGCCTGGTCGAACAGTGGAGCGCGCTGGACACGGACGCCAGCGGCGATCTCAGTAGCGAGGAATTCGCGGTTTATCAGGCGGCCGGCACGTCATCCCTGGACAGCGCGCCGATGCGGGATGCCCCCAAGGCATCGAGCAAGTAGGCATACGGCTCCCGCCAGCTTGACCCGGAGACGACCCGCCAGCCCGGAAACGACAGGGAGGTAACGAGCCGACGGGTCATCATCCAAGCCGGATTGCCCTGCTGTTTCCATGAACAGCAGGGCTTTTTTCGTTCACCTCATTCCAACGGCTCGACCCGATCCAGCAGATACCTTGCGTGCCCCATGCGGCGCCGGTCTTCCGCGTCTTCCACCATGCCCTCCAGACTGGTCATCAGCGATTCGGCGACCTCCGTTTCACCTTTTGCCTTGTGCAACATCGCCAACGCGCCATATAGCGAGAATGCTTCCTGGACATGCAGGCGCTCGCGTTTGCTCAGGCCGTCCAGCAACGTCTGGGCCTCGTCGATCTCGCCGTCCTCGATAAGCATCGTGGCGAGGTTGCAGCGCGCGAACAGATAGTCCGGGTTCCCGGCAATGACCCGCCGGAGCAGTTCCCGCGCCGATTCACCCTGCCCGCGCGCCACATGAATCGCCGCCAGGTTACCCAGAACGACACGATTATCGGGCGCGTGTTCCAGTATCCCGCGCAGTTTCGATTCGGCCTCCTCCAGGCGATTATCGATGAACGCAAGGATCCCTTCGGCGAGCAGTGCGTCGAGATCCTCGGGCAGACCGCTGTCATCGGGTTCCCGATGGATTTCCGTGCCGGTGACGCCGACCTGCCGGAGCATCTCCCCATCCCACAACTCGACCGGCTCGTCGCCACGCAGCAGATTCAACTCCCGCAGAAAGCCGAGAAAACCAAAACGCTTCTCACTGTCGCCGATCGGCAGACGCGCGAAGCCCTTCAGATGTTCCGCCGCCTCGGCATCGCCCTGCTCCACGCGATATCGCAAGACCACATCGACCAGCATGCGCAGCCTGTCGTCGCCCCCGATGTAAAGAGCGTCCAGATAGGCATTCGTGGCGGTCAGCTCGCTCAAGCGCGTCGCCAACCGAGCCTGATCCTCGGAAAAGAGACTCTCCATCCAAGTAATCGGAAGCACCTGATACGAATCGAACACCTCGGGAAAACCGGCAGTGTAGTCGTCCTTGCCCAACAGATCGAGGTTGTTCGTCGCCACCTTCAACTCGGGCACGATTTCCAGTGCCTTACGCCACAGCCGACGGGCGTCCTCCCGCTTGCCAAGTCGACACGCCGCGCAAGCGGCAGAGTTTCGCAAAAGGGCCGCGGTATGATCCCGTGGCCCCGCGCCGAACCAGTCGCTCCGCCTGGCGCGTTCGAAGGCATCCCAGGCCGCTTGATCCTGTCGCGGCAGAAGCAGCCCGTCGAGCTGAGACTGCAAGTCTTCCTGGCGTCGGGCGGTCGCGGCGGCCAACGGCGTTGCAAGGCCCCTGGCGCCGGTCTCGTCCCCTTGATAGAAGCGCAGCTTCAGAACCCAGCCCAGGGCCAACAGATTGCCCTCGTCCGCCCGCCATGCCTCCATGAAAGCCGCCAGCGCCTCATCGATGCGTCCAAGATGGAACAGCGCGATGGCGTGGTTATTGCGCGCCGGAGTCTGTTCCAAACCCTCCAGCCAACGAACCGTGCCGGCGAAATCCCTGTCATCCAGGTATAGCTTTCCGATATCGAAACGCACCATGTCGTCCTCATCGGCGAGCGTGCCGTCGGGCAATGATCTGAACGTCTCCTTCAACTCGGGATCGAACGGAAAACCCGGGGTATCGCCGCCCAGCTCGCGCACCTTGGCCGCGACACGTTCCGAGAGCATCAACGCTTGCCGCTGGTAGGCGAAATAAAGCAGCGACTCCTGCGCCAACAGACTGTTGGGCTTGCGCTCGGCCCATTCAAAGGCCGCGATCGCCGCGGCGGTGGGTCTGTCCGCATGGTCCAGCGCCTCGACCAGCAGGCGTCTCAGTCCGCCGTGATCGGGAAAACGCCGCACCAGAGCCTCGGCCCTACTCACCGCCCGCGCATAGTCCCCCGCCTGTAACAGCCTTTCAACGGCCTTTATCTGCGCCGGCTGTGGCCGGGGTTTCTTGTACAGCCGGATCTTCGAGGACTTCTTCGCCATGGGTGGAAACTCTATCTGATGCTCATGAAGGCGGAAACCATACCGAAATTTTACCGTGGACGCACCCTTCCATGACACCCTTCGCGCCACTTGGACTCTTGCGGATTTCGTGTTGACAATGGAACCCGCTTCACCGCTTTACTTTTGCCAGGCGCGATCAATACACCGACTGATAGTAAAGATTCTGCGGATGCCGCGCTTCGGTGAAAAAATAGTAGCGCTCGAACAGCAATCCCAGGTACTGCGCGCCGAAGGCCAGCAGTGGCAGCCAGTTGGAATGGGTGTACCAGGCGACGCCGAGCAACGCGACCGGTACCACGAACACCAGCAGGATGAAGGCCAGGCGGATCAGCTTCAGCGCGCCGTCGCCGCGTCCATGGAAGAACTCGCGGGTGTTGAACGAGCCACCCATGAAGCCCTGTGCTTTCTGGCGCACGGTGGTATGCCGCACGCCGATCGCGGTCTGCAACGTGGATTTGTGCTTGATGCGCTTGTTTCGATACAGCGCGGCGAAGCGCGTGACGGCGGCCAGCAACGTGAATCCGACCGCCCAGGCGCCGAAGAAGCCGACCAGGTCGACGCCCACCCAGGCGGAGAACGCCGCAGCCAGCGTGAAGCCGGAAGCCAGGCCGAACAGGGTGAAGTTGATCACGGTCAGCGGGCTGTGCCACTCCTGCAGGAACTTCAGGCTGGCGTAGATCATCGCGGTGCACGCATAGAGCACGAACGCGAGGACGGCGGCGAGCACGCCGATGATCAGGCTGGCGTCGATATCGACGACACCCTTGATCGAGAACAGCGGCCGGGTCCAGCCCTGGTAATGGATCAGCGCATAGGCGGCGACCAGCGCCATGAACAGCGGCAAGACGATGACCTCGCGCGACAGCCACGAGGTGCGCCATTTCGCCGCGGAGCGCCAAGCGCGCTCGGGATGGCCGAGATGGAAGAACGAGGCGAACAGGCCGGCGACCAGCAATACCAGCGCGAGCGCACTGCCGAAAGCGTAGAAGCGCACATTGTCCTGCGGTTCCAGCAGGTTGGCCAGCGAGTAGACCTGGCCGGTGACCAGGGCCAGGAACAGGCCCTGCCCGGCACCGATCAGGGTGGTCAGAAAGATCACGGAGAAAGCGGGATGCATGGGTCTGTTCCTCTTACCAGGCGACGTCGTCGAGGGTCTCGCCCTGCTCTTCCGGCAGTTCGATGGCCTCCTTGTCGAGCGGGTTGTCGGCGCGCACCAGCTCGTCCTCGTGGATGCGGATACGCGTCTTGCGCCGCGGCAGGTAGTGGTTCGCCGGCGCGGTGCCCCATTCCGGCATCAACTGGTAGCCGCCCTGCTCGCGGATCGCGACCGACACCTCGGAATCGGGATCGTGCACGTCGCCGAACAGCCGCGCGCTGGTCGGACAGGCAAGCACGCAGGCCGGCCTGCGCTCGGTTTCCGGCAGGCTCTGATCGGTGATGCGGTCGATGCACAGGGTGCATTTCTTCATCACCTTCTGCTTTTCGTCCAGTTCGCGCATACCGTAGGGGCAGGCCCACGAGCAGTACTTGCAGCCGATGCACTTATCGTAGTCGACCAGCACCACGCCGTTGT
>JALULB010000099.1 GCA_027041035.1 Sedimenticola sp.
CCGTATACCGTTTGTGGAGCGGAGAACCGTTCGATAGTGTGTTCTATCGACAATGTTTTTCCGCACCTGAGAAAAACCCAATGGATCCGGCAGCGAGATAGCGCAGTGATGCAATAACAATGTAAATTTATGAGTTCCGGCGGCGACTCGTTCAGCCGATCCGCGCCGGCGCGTAGTCTACCAGAAATTCGATCCGGGTTCCGCCCAGCGATTTCCCCCGCATCGCGCCGGATCGCTCAGTCACCCGGCGCATCGGCCGATAGCCTCGTTGCGGGCGAACTGGCGGGTACGTTAAAGTCCGGCGTTTGGCTGCCGGAGGTTATATAATGCGAAGTCGAATCGCCCTCGCACGCCTGCCGATTCGGTGGTCGATCCATGCTTAACCTGCTGATTTCTAACTCTTATGTTTAAGATATTTGGTCACTATGTATCTCGCCTGCACTTTTTGCTGGGTATCCTTGAGTTTCTTGTCTTTTTTATTGCTCTCTACGCAGGTTTCTGGTCTCGCTTCGAGCTCCTGGGTGGAGGTGCGGACGATGTAGAGATTTCCCTGTTTCTGCCCGCGCTGATCTATGCCGTCGCCATGCTTTCGTCGATGGTGGCGTTGGGACTGTATCAGCGCGGCAGCATGTCTCACGCGGCGATGATCGTGCGCCTGGCGGTCAGCTTCGCGCTTGGAACCGCAGCGCTGAGCCTGCTGTTTTACGCATTTCCCGAGCTGTTTCTTGGTCGGGGCGTATTCGGCTTGACGGTACTGTATTCGTTTATTCTGGTGGGTTTGACGCGGGCGGCATTCCATCACTACGCGGCGGAGGACGCCCAGCTTCACCGGGTACTGGTGCTTGGAAGCGGCACCTCGGCGCGCAGGGTACTGGACCACGAAGGCAAGGGATTTGGCTACCAGGTGGTCGGTTTCATCCGGCTGTCCGATTCGGAGAACCAGCTCGATGATCAGCGTGTGAACGAGTTACCGGAATCGCTGCTGGCGTATGTCGAGAGCCATGATATCGATGAGATGGTGGTTGCCGCGGACGACCAGCGCAAGGGTTTGCCACTGGATGACATTCTCGATTGCAAGATGAGCGGTATCCGGGTGTTCGATTTGATCTCATTCTTCGAGAAGGAGACCTCGAAGATCCAGATCGATTTCCTGAAGCCCAGCTGGATCATTTTCTCGAATGGCTTCCAGATGGGGCTGTCGACCCGTTATGGAAAGCGACTTTTTGATATCTTTGTCAGTCTGTCATTACTGGCGCTTGCGTCCCCGATGATGTTGCTGGTCGCCGCGGCGAGTGTTATCGAATCCAAGGGGCGCGATCCGGTGTTCTTCCATCAGGTCAGGGTCGGCCAGAATGGCAGGCTGTTCAATGTGCATAAGTTCCGCAGCATGCGCGTCGATGCCGAAAGCGATGGCGTGGCCCGCTGGGCAACGAAGAACGACAGTCGCATCACCGCGCTGGGGAAGTTTATCCGGAAAACCCGCCTGGACGAGTTGCCTCAGTTATGGAATGTGCTGGTCGGCGAGATGGCGATGGTCGGTCCACGCCCCGAACGTCCGGAATTCGTCGATCAGTTGGCCAAGAGCATCCCGTATTTCAATGAGCGGCATCGTGTCAAGCCGGGGGTGACCGGTTGGGCGCAGGTCCGTTATCAATACGGCGCCAGCGAGGAGGATGCTCGCGAGAAGTTGCAGTACGACCTTTACTACGTGAAGAATGCTTCGCTGTTCCTGGATCTGATCGTTCTACTCGAAACGGTCGAGGTCGTGCTGTGGGGCAAGGGTGCGCAATAGCGCGGCGGACGGGCGCTTTCCGTCGCCTCGCCGGAGTCGCTGACGCGATGTCTCCACGCTTCGGACCGCTATGAGCGAGTTGGGCTATTACGGCTATCTGATCGCGGCGGCGGGCTATTTCGTGCTGCTGTTGCTGTTGCTGACGAACTGGCGTGGTCGCTTGCTCGGCGGGATTCTATTGCTGGCGTGTGCCCTGACCGTGGTGTGGGGCGTGGTGCTGGGCATGCACGCCTATGGCGTCGCCTTGCCATCCTCTCTGTTCTGGGGGATGGAAACCCTGCGCAGCTTCGTCTGGTTGGCATTTCTGGCCCGCTTGCTCAACCCCTCGGGCGTGTTGCGGGAGGGGTTCCCCAAGGTGCTCGCGATCGTGGTATCGCTGTTTACCATCGTGCTGCTGCTGCCGATCAATCTGGATCAACTGCTGCGTCAGCTGGCGCCGTCGATCGCCGGCAATATCAGTGTGCGTTACTTCGGCTACGTGATTCTTGCGCTGTCCGGCCTGATTCTGATCGAGCAGCTCTACCGAAATACCCAGGAGGACAACCGCTGGGGCATCAAGTACCTGTTGCTCGGCCTTGGCGCGATGTTTGCCTTTGATTTCTATCTGTATGCCGACGCGCTGCTGTTCCAGCGTATCGACACGGGTCTGTGGTACGCGCGGGGACCCATCGTGACGATGGCCGTGCCGTTGATTGGCTTGTCGGTGGCCCGCAATCCCACATGGTCCATCCATGTGTTCGTGTCGCGCCGGATGGTATTCCACACCACCGCGATCTTCAGCGCGGGCATCTACATGCTTCTGATGGCGGTCGCGGGCTACTACATTCGGCTCTATGGAGGAGAGTGGGGATCTGTCTTCCAGGTTATCTTTTTCAGCGGGGCCGCGCTGATATTGATCGTACTCACCAGTTCCGGCCAGGTGCGTGCCCATGTAAAGGTTTTTCTCAACAAGCACTTCTTCAAGTCCCGCTACGATTATCGCGAGGAATGGTTGCGGCTGATCGCCACCTTGTCGGGGCAAGAGAGCAATGTCGATCTGTTTCAACGTGCCATAGGGGCGCTGGCCTCGATCGTGGACAGCCCGGGGGGCTACCTGTTCCTGACGCGGACCGCTGGGCGGGCGGAACTGATCGAACGTTACAACGCACCCGAGGTCGACCTGCCCACGGATATCGATTATCTGCCGTTGACAACCTTGTTGACCGAGAAGGAGTGGGTCGTCCTGTTCGATGAAGAGCATGCCGAAGGCAGAAACGCGGTTCCCCCGCCGCTGCTGGGTATCGACAAGGCGTGGCTGATCACCCCGTTGCTGCATGACCAACAGCTCACCGGCTTTGTATTGTTGTTGGCGCCCAAGGCGCCGATGCAGCTGAATTGGGAGAACATGGATCTGCTGAAGACATCGGGCAGGCAGGCCGCCAGTTATCTGAGTCTTTACCAGGCAGCGGAGGCTCTGGCGGAAGCCAGGCAATTCGAAGGGTTCAACCGCCTGTCGGCATTCGTCATCCACGATTTGAAGAATATCATCGCGCAACTCTCGCTGGTAACCAAGAACGCGGTCAAGCACAAGAGCAACCCGGCTTTCGTCGATGATGCGATGACAACGATCGAGAACGCGGTGGAACGCATGAGCCGCCTGCTGACTCAGCTGAACAGTTCCCGGGTCGAGGATGAACCAAGCTGCACCGATCTGGTTCAGGCGGTGCAGGAATCAGTTTTGACGCAGAGCCAGCACCAGCCGGTCCCGGTGCTATCGTCGGCGGAAGGGCCGATCCCGGTTCAGGCCGAGGCCGATCGACTGGTCTCGGTGATCTCGCATGTGATACAGAACGCCCAGGACGCAACGCCGGACGACGGGGAAATCCGGATCGTCGTGGAACCCAATACGAAAGAGGCCCTGGTGCATATCATCGATACCGGAAGCGGCATGAGCGAACAGTTCATTCGTGAACACCTGTTCAAGCCTTTCCATACGACGAAAGGATTGACAGGAATGGGGATCGGCGCGTATGAATGCAGGGAATTCGTGCGCTCGATAGGAGGACACGTCGAGGTACGTAGCGAACCCGGCAAGGGGAGCACGTTTTCCTTGTCGATCCCCGTGGCGTTCGATTGCGATCGGAAGGCTGCGGAATCCGAAGGGCAGGCATAGCGGTTACGGATCAGCGTGATCCGGCGCGTCGAATGGCTTCTGTGGATTCCACTGATACTTGTGTTGGGTCCGATCGACCGTCGCTGTAATCTCGGTGTGGATATGTATAGAATGGCCTCCCCGGATTCGAAATGCATCGCTTGAACGAGGACATCGGCTTCAGGAAGTGGTTCCAAGGCCGAACAACAGGACGGTATTTTTACATTTTTTATTGTTGAAGGCGGGACGGAAATTTGGTTGCGAGCAATTGTAAGCTGCTGATCGTGGAAGATGACCCCGGATTACAGAATCAACTGAAATGGAGTTTTGATGATTTCGAGGTTGTCGTCGCCGAGGACAGAACTAGTGCCTTGACGCAACTGCGGCGGCACGAGCCGTGCGTGGTAACCCTGGATCGTGG
>JALULB010000100.1 GCA_027041035.1 Sedimenticola sp.
CCCCTGATTCTCGTTAAATAGCGCAACTATTCGCCTCAAATCAGGGAGAAATCCCGCTCAAATCAGCTTCCCCTCGCTACGGCTTCTATTCTCGGACAGCCTCCTAGGAACCACTTGCCGTGGGATGTATTTGCATCTCACGGAATCGCCTCCGGATCACTCGACCACGGAGCGGAGACCCCGGTTTCCGCTCATCCTCTTTGGATGGCGCGCAATCAGAGAATCACATGCCGTGACAAGCGCCGGCCCCACCCCAAAGCGTCATCACCACATCAGGTCATCCGGGACTGGGTAATCGGCATAAGGATCGTTTTCTTCCGGTGCCTGATCTTTCGGCAGATCGACGACGATACCGGGATTACGCCGACGGACCTTCTCGGCGATGTCCGCCGGCACCAGTTCGAATATCCCGTTGTGATTGACGATCACCAGTTTCCCTCGGGTGATCATCTCGTGGGTATGGGCGGATACGTAGAGTTGCTTGACCTTGCCGCGATACTCGAAATGGAAAGCGATATCGTCCTCGCCGTTGCCGCGAGGGTGGCGGCTGTCCAACACCAGCTGCCTGATCTGCGCCGCGATCTCGCGTTGCTTGCGTGCTTCGTTCCGCTTCTGGTTCAGCTCACGATCGCGCGCGGCCTTCTCGGCCAGTGCCCGCTTGCGCCGATTCTCCTCCGCGGAGACCGAGCCGGCCTTCTGATTGCGCTGCTGGCGCGACTTCTTCGCCTGCTGGCGCTTGGCCTTGTTCGCCTTTTCCTTGTCGATCAGGCCAGCCTTCAACAGTTGCTCTTGTAGTGAATTGCCCAAAACTGGCACCTCGTTACCCTTAATCGTTATGGCAACGCAGCATGCCCCAGCAAGAAAGTGGAATCAACCGCTGGCACGGCAAAATATACTCGTCGCCCATGGGTTTTCGGTTTTTCGAGGCTGCGGTGGCCGAAAATTCATAGGTGCCGAACTATAAGACGGAACCCAGGAAATCCTCCCGGGTTCCGTCCACGCATCAGGGATTACCCGGTAACGCGACCCAGAACGGGAACTTGCCGACCTCGATACGCTTCACCACTTGCAGTGTGCTAGCGTCGATGACGACAACCTGGTTGTCCTTGGTCAAGGTGACATAGATCCAGCGACTGTCGCTGCTTGCGCGCACGCCATGCGGACCGTTGCCGACCTTGATATCGCGTGTCTCCAGGGTTTGCGTATCAATCACCGTGACGATGTCGTCGCCGATCGCGGCGGTCACCGCATGGCGGCCATCCGGCAGCACGTCGATGCCGCCATGACCATTACCGACGGTGATGACCTTGCGTACCTTGCCCGAGGCGATGTCGAGTACCGCGACATGGTGAACGAAATCCCGCACGAAGGCGGTTTTCTCATCCTGGGACAGATCCAGATTGTGCGGCCCGGTGATGCCGGGTATCGGGATCACGCGGACCATCTTGCGCGCTGCGGTATCGACCACCGCCAAGCCGGCACCGCCTTGCAGGGTGACGTAGGCCAGCTTGCCATCGCGCGTGAAGCGGGCGTTATGCGGACCGGCCTCGACCTTGATGGTATCGATCACCTTCAGGCTGGCGAGATCGACGACACTGAGGTCGCCGGAGCCCTGATTGCTGACCCAGGCGAAACGCCCATCCGGGGTCACCTTGACCCCTTTCGGCGCCTTGCCGACAGGTACTGCCGCGAGCTGCCCGCCACTGGCGGTATCGAACACATACACCTTGTTGCTCGATGGGCTGGTGGCGAGCAGTTTGCTGCCGTCCGGCGTCACCGCGTCGTACAGCATGTTCGGCCCGCCCTGCCAGACAGTTTCGTCGGGAAAGGTCTCGACCGTGCCGCTTTTCTTCATCGTGATGAAGGTGGTATGCGGAAACTCGCTGGCCGTTGGCTTACCGCTCGCCGTGGGCGCGGCCTTGGCGACCGCCACGGGCGAGCGTTCCAACGACGCGAAATAGACCGCCAGATTGGCGATATCCCCGTCACTCAGCGCCGAGGCCATCGCCTTCATGGTGGGTTCGACGCGCGAGCCATCCCGAAAGGCGTGCAATTGCTTGCTCAGATAGTCGGCCTTCTGCCCGGCCAGGTTCGGAAATTCGGCGCTGACACCGATGCCGTTCGCACCGTGACAACCGGCGCACATCGGCGCCTTCGCCTTGCCCGCGGCAAGATCGCCATTCACGGCGGCGAAACCGGGTGCGGCCGCCATCGACAGCAGCAGCGCGCTACTCAGCAGAGATTGATTCATGAGTGTTTTTCCTGTTTGGTGATTACAAAGCCGTCGGGAAGCGGACGGGAGAAGACTTGGACAGATAAGCGCTCCGCAAGCCGTGGCGCAAGTCTTGGGAACATCGCTTGCAGAATGCGTTCGACACCTTGGCGGCGCATCTTCTTGTCGTACAGCACCAGCACGCTCATCGCATTGCCCATGCGCCAGGATTCCCAGCGCATGCCGTCGACACGACCGTCATGGGCGTTGTCGAACGGCAGGCTGCCGGGGTAGATAAAGACATGCGCATGCCCCTGGCGCGCGCCAGCGATGCGCAGATGGGCATTCAGATAGCCGGAGAGATTACAGAACTTGGCCATCTCGACGCGATCTTCGGCCGGTGGCGGAGCGATCGCATGAGCAGTCAGCCAGTCTTGCATAGGCGCGGAAAGTCCGCCGTGCAGGCCGGCATCCTTGTCGATATCGAGCCGCGCGCTGACGACCAGTAACGGCGGCGACGGATGCAACCAGGGCCAAAGCAGCAAGACGCCAAACAAGGCCACTGCCGCCATGCCCGCGCCGTACAGCCAGAAGCGCGCCGTGCCGTCCCGTGCCGCGATACGCTGCTGGCGCCGCCAGTTGTCACGGATACGTTGCGCCAGCGCGGCATCCGCTCGTGGCGCGTTCAACAAATCTTGCAGAGGCTTATCCGCCATCATGATTACCTTTCGAACGGGATGACGTTGCCATCGTCCACATTCAGTTGTTTACGCAATGCTGTTCGCGCCCGCGCGATTCGGCTCATTACGGTGCCGACCGGCACTTCCAGCTGCGCGCTGATCTCGAGGTAACTGAAACCGTGCAGCGCAAACAGCAGCAAGGTGTCGCGCTGTGCCGGGTTCAGGCTGTCGAGCGCGTGGAACACATCGAGCATATCCTGCGGCGCGATGCCGCTGGCCCGTTCATCCAGCCCGGCGGTCAAGGCCGCGCGGAGATCCTTGTTCCGCGCGCGACCGCGATACTCGCGAGCCGCGGAGCACCGCAGAATCGTCAACAGCCAGGCGAGCATACTGCCCTCTTCCTTCAACGTCGGAAAAGAACGCCAGGCCTGATAGTAGGTCTCCTGCACCATATCCTCGGCATCCTGCCGGTTGCCGACAAGCCACAGGGCGTGCTTGAACAACGCCGCGTGATGCAGGTCGATGCAGGCGTTGAAACGCTTGGCCATCTGGCGCCGGGCCAAATGCTTCGACAAAGAGGATACGAGTTTCATATACAGGTAAGTGTGAGCTTCAGCCGGCTTTATTCCATCGAAGTAACTACTCACCCATAATGCCCCAATGCCACGCAGTTGCCGCTATTGGCTGTTTCTGGAGGAAAACGCCGTGAATACTTCCCCGTAGGCTCGGCGGCGGCGATTCCTGTCGGGGGGCGAGTAGTTACCCATCGAAAACACAAATGACCGCGCCATGCGCCGAGATGCATCGAACCGGGTTGGCGATAGATGGCCTCCGCCACTCGAACATCGGCTTCCAGCGTACCTGTCATTTCGTTCGAAGCAAGGCGCGATGAGAGCGCCGGGCTGCCTCCCACGCAACGACGCGCAACGCGGCATCGAGCGAAAGCGTGCGCGCAAGGTTCCGAGGCGAGGACGGCAGAGGCTATAATTCGGCCATGCGCACTTTCCTCGACCATCTGCTCGCACTCTACCTCGAAGCCGCGCCCTGGTTGGTTCTCGGCCTGCTCGCCGCTGGATTGATCAAGGCTTGGGTGCCGGACGAGCGGCTCGGTCGCTGGCTCGGCGGTCGGGGAATCTGGCCGACCGTGAAGGCCGCGCTGCTCGGCGCGCCCTTGCCGCTATGTTCTTGCGGCGTGTTGCCAACCGCGATCGGGCTGCGCCGCGCCGGCGCATCGCGCGAGGCCACCTTGTCCTTCTTGATCGCGACGCCGGAGACGGGTCCGGACTCGATCGCCATCTCCTATGCCCTGCTCGGTCCTTTCCTTGCCATCGTCCGCCCCATCGCCGCCATCCTCAGCGCGGTGTTCACCGGGCTGCTCAGCCTGCTCATCGGCGACGCGGGCGGCCGGCGCGAGACAGCGCCGACGGAAAC
>JALULB010000101.1:0-4891 GCA_027041035.1 Sedimenticola sp.
CAATTGCTCCTGCATTGCCCTAATAAGTTACATCCCTGTAACGATCACATTTTTTGCCTTGATCTGACGCATTTCAGCGGCGATCTGAGCAGTTACCCTTTATTTGATCTACTCGCTGAGTAGTTACTTCCAGAGATACGTAAAAACATGAGATTATATCGCTATAGTATTGTTATAACTGCTATTACTGCTTTGTTTATGTCCTCTGTGGCGATCGCCGAAAGCGATGCCCAGTTCGCCGCGATCGCCCGCCTGGGCGATCTGAACGGCGTAGCCTTGCATTGCCACTATCTCGATCAGACAGAGCGCATGAAAGCCGGGCTGGTCGATATGCTGCCGAAGAAACGTCAGTTGGGAGAATACTTCGACGCGCGCACAAACATGGCCTTCATGGATTTCATCAGTAAGCGTGCCAGTTGTCCGGATCGGGGTGATTTTTCCGGCCGGGTCGGCGAAGCATTGCAGGTGCTGCGCGCGGAGTTCCCGGCGGAATGACGCTTTGTCCACTTGTGCCCCTGGGTATAGCCTGCGCCATTCAAACGTCGGAGACTGGCGTGCGTGCCATTCCATCCAAGGCAAGGCGCGAGGAGGCCGTGGGGCCGATCCCCGCAACGACGAGCCGCGCGGTATCGGACGAAAGGGTGCGGGCGAAAACCCCGAGGTTTGGGTGGCGGAGACTCATGCTGCTCTGGGGTATTCTGGCCATTCTGGGGATTGGTGCCGGCGCCATGGCGGCGGAAAGCCTGCATGTGGTCGCGAGCATCAAGCCGGTGCATGCGTTTCTCGCCGGCCTGATGAAGGATGCGGATACCCCCGAGTTGCTGATCGGCGGGCGGTCCACGCCATACGATTTCCAGCCGGACGGGGGAACCCTCGGGCGCTTGAACCATGCCGATGTCGTAGTCTGGGTCGGCCCGGAGCTGGAAGCCTCTTTGACCCAGCCGCTGCGAGAGCTGAAGAAACGGCGCGGCGACAAGGTGCGCGTCGTCGAGCTGTTGTCCAGCCCGACATTGAAGATACTGCCGTCGCGCAAGGTCCCGGGTCAGCGCGATCCATTCTTCTGGCTGGACGATCGTAACGCCATCATTCTGCTCGACGAACTCACCGAGCTGCTCGTCGAAGTCGATCCCCGGCGCGCGCACATCTACACACGGAATCGCCGCGAGATGCTGAAGCCGCTGCGCCACCTCGATCGCGAATACGAGTATGGATATCGCGGCCTGAAGGCCGGTCGGGGCGTCACCTATTACGATACCCTGCAATACTTCGAACAGGCCTATGCACTGAAACTATTGGACGAGGTGGCCGCGTCACCCCGTCAGCCGGTCGATACGGCGGCGCTGCTGCGGGTGCGTGCCAGACTTGTGGCGGGGGATGCCAATTGCGTGTTGGTCGAGAAAGGCATGCCAGCGCGCCAACTGGGGCTGCTGACCCAGGGTTTGAACGTCAATATCGGCGAGCTGGACAGTCTGGGCGTGGATCTGGAACCCGGGTCGGGACTGTATCTCCACCTGATGGAGCACAATACCGATGCTATCAAGCGTTGCCTTGGCGCGGACATGAGCCAGGCGGCCAGCGCGCGTGAAGCGGCGCGGGGCGACGATGCCTCGATTCAGGACGGCATTGGCGGACGTTTCGTGTTGACTGATCAGTATGGAGACACGCGTACCGAGCAGGACTTCCGCGGCCATTATTCGCTGGTCTATTTCGGTTATACCCATTGTCCGGATGTCTGCCCGACCAGCCTACAGGTAATGACCAGCGCGATGCGCCTGCTGGGTGACAAGGCAAAACGTTTTCAGCCGTACTTTATCAGTATCGATCCCGATCGCGACACGGTCAAGACGTTGCATGACTATGTGAAGTACTTCGACCCCCGGCTGGTCGGACTGACCGGCAGTAAGGCGATGTTGAAACGCGTGGCCAGCGAGTTTCGCGTCAAGTTCGAGAAGGGCGAGGTCGATCCCGAACATCCGGATATGTACCTGATGGACCATTCCGCCAGCCTGTATCTCATGGGACCGGATGGCCGCTTCATCACGAAGTTTGCTTACGGCATCGATGCGCCGACCCTGGTGAAGCAGCTGAACGAAATCGTGCCCTGAGCACGGATGGGCGTGATTGCGCTTCGCCTGGTATGGAAATTACCCAGTATTCTTGTTGGAACTTGATCAATATCAATGTTGCGCGGCCATTCGGTGACTAGGCTCAATCGTTGACATACGCACATGTTGTCACGCACACACTGAATATTGCTTCAAATCCTTAGGGGGGAACATGAAGTCAAGAACAACCCAGTTATGTAACGCATTGATCGGGGTGGGATTGAGCCTCGGTCTGGCGACCAGCGCGAATGCCGCGCAGTCGCTGCAGGACGTGATGAAGGCGCGCGGTCTGACCGAGAAGGATCTGCTCGCCGCCGCCAAGACCTATACGCCGACCGGCGGGCGCGACGAATACCTGGCGATCAGTTCGGGTGGTCAGAGCGGGCAGATATTCGTCTACGGCATCCCGTCGATGCGCATTCTGAAATACATCGGCGTGTTCACGCCGGAGCCGTGGCAGGGCTATGGCTTCGATGACGAGTCCAAGGCCGTGCTCGCGCAAGGCAAGATCAATGGCAAGACCATCAACTACGGTGATACCCATCACCCGGCGTTCTCCGAGGAGAATGGCGATTACGATGGCAAGTATGTATTCATCAACGACAAGGCCAACCCGCGTATCGCGGTGATCGATCTGAAGGACTTCGAGACCAAGCAGATCGTCGTCAACCCGTTCTTCAAGTCCGAGCATGGCGGGGTGTTCGTCACGCCGAACACCGAGTACCTGATGGAGGCCACGCAGTACGCCGCGCCGTATTCCAGTGACTTCGTGCCACTGAGTGACTTCAACAAGACCTATCGTGGTGGCCTGACCTACTGGAAGTTCGACAAGAAGGAAGGCAAGATCAAGAAGGAAGACTCCTTTGTCTTCGAATTGCCGCCGTATAGTCAGGATCTGTCGGACGCGGGCAAGGGTCCGTCCTACGGTTGGGGCTTCACCAACTCCTTCTGTACCGAACGCTACGTCGGTGGTATCGAGAAGGGCCGACCCCCATTCGAGGCAGGTTGCTCGCAGAAGGATACCGACTTCCTGCATGTCACCAACTGGAAGAAGGCATCCGAGTTGGTCAAGGCCGGCAAGGTCAAGAAAGAAAAGGGTATGTACCTGATTCCGATCAAGCAGGCGGTTGCCGAAGGGCTGCTGTACCTGATTCCGGAGCCCAAGAGTCCGCATGGCGTGGATGTGGTGCCGGATGGCACCAAGATCGTCGTCAACGGCAAATTGGATACCCATGTGTCGGTGTACAGCTTCGACAAGATCATGAAGGCGATCAAGGCGAAGAAATTCGTCGGCAAGGATCCCTACGGGATTCCGATTCTGAGCATGAAGGACACCCTGCATACCCAGGTACAGCTGGGCCTGGGTCCGTTGCATACGCAGATGGATGCCAAGCCGTGTATCGCCTATACCTCGCTGTATGTGGATTCACAGATCGCGAAATGGGACTACTGCAAGGGCAAGGTGCTGGATAAGATCAACATCCATTACAACGTCGGTCACCTGATGACGATGGAAGGCGATACCGTACATCCCGATGGCAAGTATCTGGTGTCGCTGAACAAGCTGGCGATCGACCGCTTCAACCCGGTCGGTCCATTGCACCCGCAGAATCATCAGCTCATCGACATCAGTGGCGACAAGATGCAGTTGCTGTACGATATGCCGGTACCGCTGGGCGAGCCGCATTACGTCGTCGCGATCAAGGCCGACAAGCTGAAGCCGGAGATTCGCTATCGTTCCGGCTGGAACAGCCGTCTGAACAAACGTTCCAAGTACCGTACCCGCGCCGGGCGCGAGAAGGTCGTTCGCGAAGGCAACCATGTCGATATCTATGGCACGGTGATCCGCTCGCATATCACGCCGGAGATCATCGAGGTACAGGAGGGCGACGTTGTTTCCCTGCATCTGACCAACCTGGAGCGTGCCGAGGATGAAACCCACGGTTTCGCGCTGTACAACCAGAACGTCAACCTGTCCATCGAGCCGGGCAAGACCGTATCCGCGACCTTCACGGCCGACAAACCGGGTGTCTTCCCATACTACTGCACCGAGTTCTGCTCCGCGCTGCACTTGGAGATGCAGGGTTACCTGCTGGTCACGCCGAAAGGCTACAAGGCCAAGAACGCCGGTTTGAGCGAAGGCCAGACCTACACCAAGGCGGACTACAAGAAGCAGGTCAAGACCAATGTGGAGACACAGGCGGTCATCGACTCCGTGGTAGCCTTCATCACCAGCCGCAACTACAAGGACTTCAAGCCGGTGGTCGCATTGGTCGAGGATGCAACCGATCAGCTCGGTTTTGCCGACGAGGCAAAGAAGAAAGCCGAGGATTTCGCGAAGAAGGGCGATTACCATAACGCCACTTTGTGGGCGGGTCAGTGGTGGCAGTACCAGGTCAAGACAGCCGACCTGGGGCTGCGCGCCAAGACCTATCTTGAAGAGCATGGAGCCAAGGTGGTCAAATAACGTCGTTTACTGACGTTTTACCAGGAAGACGGAGGGAGCCTGTGGCTCCCTCCGTCCGTTGAGACAGTCGAAAACCATTGAGTTAGAGAGGATTAGATATGAATACTTTAAAGATAACGGCATTGGCCGCGTTGACCGTTCTGGGCGTGGGAAGCGTGGGTAGCACGATGGCCGCCGATGGCGCGGCGCTGTTTCAGGCGAAGACTTGCTGGTCCTGCCACGGCAAGGATGCGAAAACACCGATCATGCCGATCTACCCGAAGCTCGCGGGACAGAACGCGGACTACGCCTTCAATCAGATGAAGGACATCAAGAGCGG
>JALULB010000101.1:4901-12837 GCA_027041035.1 Sedimenticola sp.
CGCCGCGATGAAGGGGGTCATGGGCCTGGTAAGCGATGATGAGATGCGCGCCATCGCGGACTGGTTGTCTTCGTTGAAATAGTGGCTTGTCGACCGTGCCGCGTTCCGGGATGGGGGAAACCTGTTCATGGCACGCGGAATTCTCCATAAGCGTTTGATAATTATCAATGAGTCCGTATGGGGAGCTGTGAGAAACTGCCGGCGAATCCAGATGGTCCGGCAAGGGTCGTCTGTTACCGAACCACACTTTTCCCGTGCATGCGGGCAGGAGATACCGAACGATGAAATGGGTACTTAATACCACGACGATGGCGCTGAGCCTGGTGATTTCCACTTCCACGCTGGCCTGGAACGAATCAGGCGGCGAGAAAGACGAAGCGCTGACGCTGGAGCCAAACCTGGAGCGTGGCATGGAAGTCTTCGAGGTCTGCTCCGCTTGCCACGGTACCGAGGGCTGGGGACGCAAGGACGGCACCTTTCCGCAGATCGCCGGCCAGTCACGCGAGGTGCTGGTCAAGCAGCTATCGGATATCCGCGCCAAGAACCGCGATAACCCGACCATGTATCCATTTGCCCTGGATGACCAGATCGCCGGCGCGGCCGGTTACCGCCCTGGCCAGATCAAGCCGGCGCAACTGGTATCGGATGTGACGGCCTATATCCAAAAGCTGCCGATGAATCCGGACAACGGCAAGGGCCACTGGGAGAAAGGCACGCCGGAATTCGAACAGGGCAAGAAGCTCTTCAAGGACAATTGCGTGAAGTGTCATGGCGAGAACGGCGAGGGCAAGGCGGAGAAATTCTATCCGCGTATCCAGGGTCAGCATTATGCCTATATGCTGCGTCAGTTCGAATGGATCGAGGCTGGTAAGCGGCGTAATGCCAACCCTGACATGGTCAAGCAGATCAAGAACTTCACACCGAAGGATCAGAAGATGGTCATCAACTATGTTTCTCGCATCCCGGTACCGAAGAAGGATCTCGCGCCCTCGGTCGACTGGATCAATCCAGACTTCGATTAACAGGCGAAAAAACGCAGTTTTTCGACACCCCGTGTGTCGCGCGGGACTGTCGGTCCTGTTCGATGGCGATAAGTCATTGAACAGGGAAAAAACGGGAAATCGCATTTCCCGTTTTCTAGCCCGCATTTCTCACCAGGGGGCGAGATGATCGCGTAGGGCTTTGGATTCACAGGGGATTTTCTGAAGGAGCGGAATACAGGTCGTATTTCCGATTGAAGAAAATCCCCTGTGGATTCAAAGAACAAGCGAGGACTCGTCCATCTGGTGAGAAATGCGGGCTAGGAGCCTGTCGGATTAACGCTGACCTACTGCGGAAAAGCCCTTTTGGCCCGTTTTTCCGTTCACTTTCGTTAAATAGAATGACTATTCGCCTCAAGTGAACGAAAAAACGGACTCAAAATGGCTTTCCCTCGCTACGATCGGTCAAACCCGACAGACTCCTAGTCAAAAAAATGCGCATGGACGGGCTTTTTTCAACATCCTGACAAGTTGAATAGCTGATTCACGGTCACCGAAGCGGATCCAGCCGCTTCGGCGGCGATGATTTTTCTCGACGACAACGGGCCACTCGTTTATGAATGCTACACCCCACGCACAAAAACAAACATTATTGGTAGCCGTACTGACCCTGATCGCGCTTGGTCTGTTGTATCTGATCTATGTGCTCCCGACCTGGTGGGTCTCGTTGACCGCGCCGAACTATCCGAAAGAGGCCTTTCCCGACGGCGTGCGCATCGAGTTCCATATGAACGGCGTGTTCAACGGCTGCAAGAAGGTTGAGAAAAAGGAGATCTCCGAATCCGTCGCGCTCGATTGCGTGCATGAGATGGATACCATCAATCACTATGTCGGCATGTATCCGATTGCCGCCGGTGGACCCATCGAAAGAGGTTTTTCGCAGTTTCTGATCACCTTTCTCGGTGTCATGCTGCTGGGTTTCATGTGTGTCAAGCCGAAGATACGCATGGGCATCCTGGCCCTGGGTTTTGGTCTTATCGCGGTGTGGATGTACCTGACCCTGTATGGCGAAGACGGTTTCAAGCTGGAGAACGCCGGCTATGTCGAGGCACTGGTGACCTCGCTGGACCAAGAGGCCGGTGGCGAGGGCGGCGATGAGTCCTCGAGTGGCGGTATCGTCGAGATGCTGCGCAAGTCGCTGGAGGCGTCCGGGGTGAAGATCGATATGCCTGGCGAGGAGAAGGGAGAACCCGCCGACGAGAATCTTTCGAAGAAGGATCGTTTGATCGATCAACTGCGTCAGACCTATGAACGCGATCATGCCAAGGGTCTGGTATCCGAGCCCTGGAATGGCAGCACCTTCCAGATCATGGCCTGGCACTATGGCAAGAGTCTCGGCCGTTATTTCAACAACCAGGAAGAGATCCGGCCGATGGTGAAGCATCTGAAGCTGGCGATCAACGTGGTTTTCTGGGGATTGATCGGCGCGATGCTGTTGCTGATATGGGGCGCGCGCAAGAACGGTGGAATACTCTACTGGCTGCTGGTGATCGTGCCGATGGCGCTGCCGGTTTTCTTCATCATCGACTATTCCGCTTGGCTGTGGTGGTACGGCCACACGCTGAACGCCATGGGCGCGTTCTCGGTGAAACCCTTCATGCCGACAGTGTTCGGCGACGGCAAGGTGGCACAGTTCGCGACTCACTCCTATCCGGACAAGGGTTTCTTCGTGATGTTGCTGCTGGCGGCAGTGCTCGCGGTGGCCGCGCTGATTCGCCGGAAAGAGTTTCGTGGCGCTTGAACGAGGACGAGGTGGCGATGCGCATGCCCGAAGGGGCATTGTTCGCTAGCTCGCGGACCATACCGGCGTTCACGCGGTTTCTTGGCGAGGCGCTTTGCCTGCTGCTCGTCGCGCTGTTGCCCGTGCCGGGCATGGCTGGCGCGGTGATGCAGCCGATGTCGTTGCAAGCGCGCATCGATGCCGCCGAGGAAAACGCGGTGTTGCTGCTGGAGGCGGGTACCTATGCCGGTCCTGTCGTCATAGACAAACCCCTGACATTGGATGGCCGGGGAGCGGCAACGATAGACGCGGGCGGCAAGGGTTCGGTGATCAGCATCGAAACCGACGGGGCCACCCTGAAGGGCCTGCATCTGACCAACTCGGGCGAGTCACATAATGATATCGACGCCGGCGTTCGGGTGCGTGGTGACTTCAATGTGCTTAAGGATCTGGTCATCGACAACTGCCTGTTCGGTATCGATCTCGGCCAGGCGAGCAACAATATCATCAAGCGCAATCGTATCTCGTCGAAGCCGTTCACCCTGGGTCTGCGTGGTGACGCGATCCGGCTGTGGTACAGCTTCAACAACAAGGTGACGGACAATGTCATCCGTGATTCCCGCGATACCGTGGTGTGGTACTCGGCGGATAATCTGATTGCCAGAAACGATGCGAGGCGGGGGCGCTATTCCCTGCATTTCATGTATTCGAAACATAATGATGTGATCGACAATCATTATGAGAACAACGCTGTCGGGATCTTTCTGATGTACAGCGATGGGGTGGTGATTCGTAACAATCTGATTGCCAACGCGAATGGTCCGACCGGCATGGGCATCGGCTTCAAGGAAAGCTCCGATGTGGAGATCGCCCACAACCAATTGCTCTACAATGCGATCGGTATCTATCTGGATCTGTCTCCCTTCCAGCCGGATACCACCAATCGGATCCATGACAATATCATTGCCTTCAGCGGTATCGGTATCTCGTTCCTCAGCGACTGGCCGGGGAACGTGATCCGGGGCAATGATTTCCGCGGCAACATCACTCAGGTGGCGGTATCCGGTAACGGGAAAAGCGTCGATCGAAATACCTGGGATGGCAATTATTGGGATGACTACGAGGGTTTCGACCTGAATCATGATGGTATCGGTGACCATGCCTATGAGTTGTACAGCTATGCCGACCGCATCTGGATGGACGTGCCTCCGGCGCGCTTCTTCAAGGGTACGCCGATGCTGGAGACGCTGGATTTTCTCGAACGCCTGGCACCGTTCTCCAAGCCGAGCAGGCTGCTGAGCGACGCGCGACCGTTGATCGAAGCCCGATTTACCGAAAAGCTGCTGGCGCGGCGACACAACGAGGACAACGCGGATGCTGCCTCGAATGACAACACAGCGGACCGAAGTGCCGAGTCCGATGCTTACCGAAAACTGCGGCAATCACTGGGCCGCTGAGAGGTTGATACAGCCATGACAGAAAAAGCCAGGCCAAAGAAGAAAAAGCGGGTTATCTCGCCGAAGCGTCGCGAGCAGAACCGGCGCGAGTTTCTGCGTACCTCGGCGTTGACCGTGGGAATCGTCAGTGCATCGTTGTTGGGTTTTATCCCGATTGCCAATGGTTCCTCGGTGCGCCTGCGACCACCCGCCGCGATCAAGGGCCGACTCTACGGACATGAATTTTTCGCCGCCTGTATCAAGTGCGGGCAGTGTGTGCAGGTGTGTCCGGTGAACGCGATCCATCTGGGTGATATCGATGACGGTTTCGGCGTCGGCGTACCGTTCATCGATGCGCGCGAACAGGCCTGCGATTTCTCCTGCGACGGGCTGCAATGCGTGCTGGCCTGTCCAACGGGCGCGCTGACCCATCATCTGGATTTTCCCGCCGATGCGCGCATGGGCTTTGCCCGCCTGGCCCGACCGAAAGCCTGCCTCGCGGTACAGGGCAAGGGCTTCAAGGGGCAGGCGAGAGGGCCGGCGTTCAAGGGTATCCTGCGCTATGCGGAGATCGATCGCTGGAATCCGGTGCCGGTCGCCGACCACCCTTACGATCTGGAGATCTGTGATCTGTGCGTGCGCCAGTGTCCGATCGAACAGCGCATCATCGAATGCGCCGAGCAGGACAGGCAGGCGGCGAACAGCGACAAGCTGGCGCGCGTCGCCCAGCGCATCGGTAACGAGTGCCCGCCGAAGCACGCGATCACGCTGGAGCCGATCGAATCGGCCGACGGCGTGAAACGCATGAAGCCGGTAATACAGGAAGGCTGCGTGGGTTGCGGTGTATGCGAGATGATCTGTCCGGTCGAGAGTGCCGCGATCGTCGTCGATTTGGACAAGAACGCGGATTCGCTTGGAGGCTGAGATGAGAAGAAACTATGTCGTCGAGTCGTTGCGCCAGATATTTGGTGGTAAGCCGAGTCGCCCCACGAAGGATCAGGTACCCGAGGTACTGCGCGCGATCTATCAGGGCAAGCGCGGTAATTTCACCAAGGCGGATCTCGAAGCCGCGCATATCGAGCATAAGCGTACATTTGGTAATAAATGGCAGATCCGTCGCTGGGCGACGCTGATCTTCATCAACCTGCTGTTCGTCATCTCCTACCATTTCGATGTGCAACTGGTGGAGGGTGCGCTCACCGCGTCGCGCGTCGTGGGTTTCCACATGGCCGATCTGAATTCAGCGTTGCAGGTGACGCTGGCCTACAAGGAGGTCGTGCTGAACCTGGTCATCGGCACCACCACGGTGTTCGTGCTGTGGTTGCTGCTTGGCGGGCGCACCTTCTGCTCCTGGGTGTGCCCCTATCACCTGATCGCGGAATGGGCCGAGTATCTGCATCTGTGGCTGGTGAAAAAGAAGATCGTCAAGAACCATGTCTTCAATCGCAAGGTGCGTGGCGTGTTCTGGCTCGTTTTCGCGTTATTGGCGCTGGTCACCGGTTATACGGTGTTCGAGACCATCTCGCCGACCGGCATCGTCAGCCGCGCGCTGATTTACGGTCCCGGGCTGGCGCTGATCTGGGTCGGTCTGCTGTTGCTGTTCGAGGTGTTCTATTCACGCCGCGCCTGGTGCCGCTATGCCTGTCCGATCGGTGTGACCTATGGTGTCGTCGGCCTGTTCTCGCCGGTGCGCGTGAAGTACAACGCCGAGGCTTGTCATCATGAAGGTGATTGCCGCAAGGTGTGCTTGGTGCCGCATGTGCTGGATGTGACCATTCGCGGCGCGGCCTTTGATGTCGACCAGGATGTGGTCGCCGATTGCACGCGTTGCGGCATGTGCGTGGATGTCTGTCCGACCAGTTCGCTGACCTACGAGATCAAGGGACTCGGCAAGTTTCTCTGATGATCCGTTTCCAACATGTCGTCAAGCGATTTCGTCGCAACGCGGTACTCAAGGGTATCGATCTGGAGATCACGCGCGGTCAACGTGTCGCGCTGGTGGGTTCCAACGGCGCGGGCAAGACCACGCTGATCCGCTGCCTGTTGGGTGAATATAACTGTGACGGCGAGGTGAGCATCGATGGCCGAAACCCGCGTCAGTTCCGCCGCGAGGTGTTGGCCAAGATCGGCTTCGTGCCGCAGTTGCCGCCGCCGTTGCGCATGCCGGTCGGACAGTTGATTCACTTTGCCGCCAGCCTGTGCGATTCCGATCCCGCGCGTATCGAGGAGGTCGCCGGACTGTTGGGCTTCGATGCCCAGGGCTTCCGTGGTCAACCTTTCGTCAAGCTGTCGGGCGGGCAGAAACAGAAACTGCTGATCGCGATTGCGCTCGGGCGGGATGCCGAGTTGCTGGTGATGGACGAGCCTGCCGCCAATCTGGATCCGGAGGCGCGGCATATCCTGTTCCGGCTGCTGGCGGAGAAACAGGAGGATGCGGCGATGCTGATCTCCAGTCGACGCCTCGACGAGGTCGCGGCGCGCCTGGACTGGTCCGGCAAGCGGGGCAAGAAAGGGGAGGACGCCGGCCGCAAACGGCGGGGCGTGGGCATGGCGTGCCTGCTGCACGTGGGCGGGGGCGCCAAGATCTACAAGTCCGACGGGTGCGGCACCCTGATCAAGATGGACGACCAGGGGTACGTGGACGTGTTCAGCGGGTCCATGGACATCGGCCAGGGGCTGGACACGGTGCTGCGGCAGATCGTGGCCGAGACCCTGGGCATCGGCACCGACCGGGTCAACGTGATCGTGGGGGACACCGACGTGTGCCCGTGGGACGTGGGCGTGCACGCGTCGCGCTCCACGTTCATCGCGGGCAACGCGGCCCTGGGCGCGGCGCGGATGATCCGGGACCAGATCCTCGCGTTCGCCGAGAAGCTGACCGAGGCGCCCCGGGAGATCCTGGAGCTCCGGGACGGCCAGGTGGTGTGCAACGAGTACCCGAGCAAGAACGTGCCGCGGGCGAAGCGCCTGTACAAGGCCCATTTCGCGAAGTCCGGCAACACCATGTTCATGGCGGCCCACTTCTACGAGCCCGACACCCAGCTGCTGGCCGGGGACTTCAAGGGCAACTACTCGTGCACCTACACCTGGGGGTGCCACGGGGTCGAGGTGGAGGTGGACGCGGAGACCGGCCAGGTGGAGATCCTGCGGTACGTGGCCGCCCACGACGTGGGCCGGGCGATCAACCCGTTGCTGCTCAAGGGCCAGGTGTACGGCGCCGTGCTCATGGGCGTGGGGTACGCCCTGACCGAGGAGATGATCTTCGAGCAGGGCCGGCTCCGGAACGCCAACTTCCGGGACTACAAGATCCTCACGGCCAAGGACGCCGTGCCGGTGGAGACGGTGATCGTGGAGACCGACGACCCGGCCGGACCGTTCGGGGCCAAGGGCATCGGCGAGCCCGGACTGGTGCCCACGGCCCCGGCCATCGCCAACGCGATCTACGACGCGGTGGGCGTGCGGATCAACACCCTGCCGATGAAGCCCGAGGTGGTGCTCCGGGCGCTCCTGGACCGGGAAGGGGAGAAGGCGTCCGGTTGACCGCGGGCCTCGTGCTGGCCGCGGGCGCGTCCCGCAGGATGGGCGGGGCGAACAAGCTCCTCCTGCCGGTGCGGGGCCGCCCCCTGGTCGTCTGGCCGGCCGGCGCCCTGGCGGGCGCCGGCCTCGCGCCCGTGGTCGCGGTGGTGGGCCGGGACGCGGACGCGGTCGCCCGGGCCCTGGCCGGCCTTCCCGTGACCTGC
>JALULB010000102.1 GCA_027041035.1 Sedimenticola sp.
CGCGTGGACGCTGGCCGCGTGACCGGCGGCGGCCAGCAGGCGGGGTCCGCTGGCCGGTGTATAGGGCACCGCGCTGACCAGTTTGGGGTAGTAGCGCATGCCGTGCCGCTGGTAGGCGTCGGCCCAGGCCCAATCGAAGACGAATTCGCCATAGGAATTGAATTTCAGATACAGCGGGACGGCGCCAACCAGATGTTGCTTGGCATCCCGTAAGATCAGGTGTTGTGGAACCCACCCCCAGTGTTCGCCGACGCAGCCGTGTTTCTCCAGCGCGGCGAGGAATTCGTGGCGTAGAAAGGGCTGATCCGGATCGACCAGGCGATTCCATTCTCGCGCGTCTACCGCCGCCAGGTTCTCTGTGATTTCAAGCGAGTAGGGCATGCATTCTCAAGCCTGTGGCAAGGCTGCCGCCACTTTCCGGTGACCCTTGACGCGAATCCAAGTTCCGAATTCCATGAATACAGTCCAAAAACTTTTCGATGACGAATGCAACTATAGCCGGATCCATGTCGGCGAGAAGGTCCAGTTGGAGCCGGTGGTCAGCGAGACCCCGGTGCGCTATGTCTGTCGGGTGCTCGGCTACCTGTCCGGCAGCAGCCTGATCGTCACCGCGCCGGAGGTCCATGGCAAGCTGGCGCTGCTGCGTCAGGATCAGCAATTCAACGTGCGCATGCTCTCCGGCAGCGCCGCGCAAGGGTTCGTCTCATCGGTGCTCGCCGCGCCGGTGAAGCCTTATCCGCATGTGCATCTGGCCTTCCCGAAAGAGATGGAGAGCGTCCTGGTGCGCAACACCGAACGTGTCGAGTGCGACCTGGTGGTGGCGGTACAGCCGTTGCAGGCCGGGAAAAACGCCTGGTTCAAGGCGCATATGCTCGATATGAGCGTCGGCGGCGGCCTGCTGCGTTCGACGCGACCGCTGGCCAAGGTGGGCGAGGGCCTGCGCCTGATGCTGGAGCTGCCTTCCCTGGATGGCAACGAGCAGATGACGCTGGCCGGCATCGTCAGGAACCACGAGGAGCGCGTGGGGAAGGACGGACGATCGACTTTCCACAGCGGCGTGGAATTCCGCAACCTGAACCGGCTTCAGCGGCTGTTCATCCACGCCTTCGTGCAGCATCGGATCCTCTGTCAACGCACCTGATCAGCCGTTCTCGTCCAGCGCATCGAGGTATTTCTCCGCGTCCAGAGCCGCCATGCAGCCGCTGCCGGCCGAGGTGATCGCCTGGCGATAGACGTGGTCCATCACGTCGCCGGCGGCGAACACGCCGGGAATGCTGGTCTGGGTGGCGTTGCCGTCGGTGCCGCTGTGTACCTTGATATAGCCGCTGTTCATCTCCAGCTGATCGACGAACAGATCGGTGTTCGGCTTGTGACCGATGGCGATGAACACGCCCTGTAGCTCGATCTCCCGGGTCGAGCCATCCTTGACGTTCTTGATACGCATGCCGGTGACGCCGGTCTGGTCGCCGAGCACCTCGTCGAGGACGTGATCCCATTCGATGGTGACGTTGCCGTTCCTGGCGCGTTCGATCAGTTGGTCGGCGAGGATTTTCTCGGAACGGAACTTGTCGCGACGGTGCACGACGACGACCTCCGAGGCGATGTTCGACAGATACAGCGCCTCCTCGACGGCGGTGTTGCCGCCACCGATGACCGCGACCTTCTGGTTCTTGTAGAAGAAACCGTCGCAGGTGGCGCACGCCGATACGCCCTTGCCCTTGAAGGCCTCCTCCGACGGCAGGCCCAGGTAGCGCGCCGACGCGCCAGTGCAGATGATCAATGCATCGCAGGTATAGGTGGCCTGATCGCCCTCCAGCTTGAACGGACGCTCGCCCAGCGTCGCGGTGTGGATGTGGTCGAAGATGATCTCGGTATCGAAACGCTCGGCATGCAGGCGCATGCGATCCATCAACTCCGGCCCCTGTACGCCGTTGTGATCTCCGGGCCAGTTGTCCACGTCGGTGGTGGTGGTCAGTTGGCCGCCCTGTTCCATGCCGGTGATCAGCACAGGCTCCAGGTTGGCGCGCGCGGCATAGATCGCTGCCGTGTAGCCGGCCGGGCCTGAGCCGAGAATCAGCAGCTTGCAGTGTCGGGTTTCGCTCATCGGTGCTCTCCAAAAGATAAACTGGGCGGCGCAAACGCGCGAAGTTTACGTAAAGTGGGGTGCCACGTAAAGAATTACGTAACTACTCAGCTAACCGCTGAAATGCGCCAGCTCTGCGTTCAAAAATGGTCATTTACACTTGTAAAATCACATTTTTTGCCTTGATCTGACGCATTTCAGCGGCGATCTGAGCAGTTACCCTTTATCTGATCTACTCGCTGAGTAGTTACAGAATTACAAGCGGACACGGCCGTGTTATCTTTTCGCGTCGGTCATTCAGGGGGGCAGGGCAATGTTTACCGGAATCATTCAAGCCGTGGGCGAGGTGGCGTCGTTGTCGCCACTGGGTGGCGACGTGGGACTGCGAGTCGATACCGGCAAGCTAGACATGCGCGACGTGCAGCTCGGCGACAGCATCGCGGTGAACGGTGTGTGCCTGACCGCGGTCGAGCTGGGCGAGGCCGCCTTCGCCGCCGACGTGTCGCGCGAAACCCTGTCGCTGACCTCGCTCGGCGACCTGGCGAGCGGCGGCAGGGTGAATCTGGAGAAGGCCCTGACGCTGAATACCCGGCTCGGCGGCCACCTGGTCAGCGGCCATGTCGATGGACTCGGCAAGGTGATCGAGCGACATGACGACGCGCGCTCGGTACGCTTCGTCATCGAGGCGCCGGCCGAGCTGGCGCGGTATATCGCGCACAAGGGCTCGATCACCGTGGACGGCGTCAGCCTGACCGTGAACGCGGTGAATGGCGCGCGTTTCGAGCTGAACATCGTACCGCACACCCTGCGGGAAACCATCATGGACGGCTACCGGTCCGGTACCCATGTGAACCTGGAGGTCGACCTGCTGGCGCGCTATCTGGAACGCCTGCTGCTCGGCGACGGCGCGGCGATCGCCGACAGCGGTGGCGTCAGCGAGGCGCTGCTGCGCGACAACGGTTTCATCTGATTTTCCACTGTATCCGTATCCGAGGTAGTACCCATGTCCACAGGCCCACGCGAGATCGTCACCCCGTTCCGTCCCATTCCGCTCGACGTGCCGGAGGGCATGGCGCCGAACGAGTTCTTCAACAGCACCGAGAATCTCAACGACCTGATGCACAACAACGGGTTGTTGATGAATCCGGAGAACCTGCTGCTGTACCGCAAGGCGCTGGGGCATAGCACCGAGTTCGATACCTCGATCATCTACAACACCTCGCGCACGGTACTGAACCCGCTCGGTCGGCCGGTGCGGCGCACCCAGGTGCCAGAGGCGGTGAAGCACGTCTGGAACCGCATGAATCAGATCCTGATCGACTACATGGTCGAGCAGTATCCCGAGCCGGACCAGGCATTGATCCTCGCCGGCGAGGCCAGCCTGGATGCCACCTGGCCGCTGACCTCGCCGGGGGTGCCGAGCATCCGCATGCTGCACAACCATTTCATGGTCTTTCCGATGGAGGATCTGCGCGCGGCAAAGCTCGCCGATCCGGACAACCCGAACCTGACCGATGGTGGTCAGCACAGCCTGTTTCAGGCCTATATGAACGCTGTCTATCGCAAATTTTTCGACGCGGCGCTGGATCTGAATATCCTCGCGCTGGCCGATGCCGAAGAGTCCACGCTGGCGCTGACCGGCTATCCACGTGGTCTGCCGTGCTGGAAGATCCGTGGCGGTATCGAGGCGCTGAAGGACCCGCGTTTCTGGCGCGAGTATGATCTGATCCTGGAAGGTTTTCTGGATTTCTACCGCACCTTCTTCTCGCAGGTGTCGACGCGTAACGCGCCGATGCCACGCGACATCTTCTTTCCGGACGCGGTCGAGAACGTGCTGCTGTTCGACAACGACTTCCTGAAGACGGCGAAGAAGGTGCGCGATCAATGCATCCACGATCCGAAGTACGCCAACTCCATCCGCTGGCAACCGGCCTTCAAGCAGCTCATCTACCGTAACGACGCCGGCGAGCTGGTCGTCACCATCAGCCAGAACTCGATCGGCAACGCGATCACCGAGTTGCTCGGTGTCGTCGTCAAGCGCGTGCCGGATGTCGAAGCCTACGAGGCGAGGGAGCCGGCGCTGCTAAAACGCCTGCTGGCCGTGCGTTCGCGCCTGATCGAGGCCGATCTCGGCGATGCCATCGCCACGCCGCACTGGCCGGCCGGCTGATGGCTTTTCTCGCGGCCCATACCCTGTATAATCGCCGCGCTGT
>JALULB010000103.1 GCA_027041035.1 Sedimenticola sp.
CCATCGCCTGGACATCGATACCGAGGAAGTCCTCGCCGCCGCGGGCAGCAAATGGAACTTCCTGCCGTTTCGTCCCGGTTTGGTCGGCGGCCACTGCATCGGCGTCGATCCGTACTATCTGACCCACAAGGCCCAGTCGATCGGCTACCACCCCGCGATCATCCTCGCCGGTCGGCGCATCAACGATGGCATGGGCGCCTACGTGGTCACCAGCACGGTCAAGTTGATGATCAAGAAAGGCATCCCGGTTTCCGGCGCCAAGGTGTTGGTTCTCGGCTTGACCTTCAAGGAGAACTGTCCCGATATTCGCAATACCCGGGTTACGGACATCATCGACGAATTCAGCAGCTACGGCGCCGATATCGATGTCTACGACCCCTGGGTCGACCCGGACGAAGCGCAACACGAATACGGCATCAGCCCGATCGCCGAACCCAAGGCGGGAGCATACGATGCCATCATCGCCGCCGTCGCGCACAAACAGTTCGTCGAAAAGGGATTGGATTGGGTGCGCTCGCTGGGCAAGGACAAGCATGTCGTCTACGATGTAAAATACATGTTTCCGGTCGACCAGGTGGACGGTCGCCTGTAGTCGATCGAGGCAGAACAACACGCGGGGCGTTCCGCGCGCCGTCTCCATGCGAGCGGGCCGGTGAAGGTCCGTCTCGCGCATTCCCCGGGGATCGACCCGTAAACCCCTCCAGAGGCAGACTATGCGGATCATGGTTACCGGCGCTGCCGGCTTTATCGGTTCGGCGCTATCCCTGCGCCTGCTGGATCGCGGCGACGAGGTTATCGGGGTCGACAATATCGATGATTACTATGATGTCGACCTGAAGAGGAACCGCTTGGCGCGTACCCGGGCATACGCTCGCTTCAGCAACCACGAGATCGCGCTGGAAGATCGCGAGGGACTGCTGAAGCTGTTCGACGATCAGCGCCCCGAGCGAGTCGTCAACCTTGCCGCCCAGGCCGGCGTGCGTTACTCCCTGAGCAATCCCGCCGCCTATGTCGACAGCAACCTGGTTGGCTTCGGCAACCTGCTGGAAGGCTGCCGCCAACACCGCGTCGAGCACCTCGTGTACGCGTCCAGCAGCTCGGTCTACGGCGCGCATACCGACATGCCCTTCTCGGTTCACCAGAACGTGGACCATCCGCTCAGTCTGTATGCCGCGAGCAAGAAAGCCAATGAATTGATGGCGCATGCCTACAGCCATCTCTACCGACTGCCGGTCACCGGCCTGCGCTTCTTCACCGTCTATGGCCCATGGGGCCGTCCCGACATGGCGCTGTTCACATTCACCCGGAAGATCCTGGCCGGCGAACCCATCGATGTCTTCAACCATGGCCGACACGCGCGTGACTTCACCTATATCGACGACATCGTCGAGGGTGTGATCCGGGTACTCGACCGCCCCGCCGAGCCAAACCCGGACTGGAACGGCCAGTCACCCGACCCGGCCACCAGCACGGCGCCCTATCGACTCTACAATATCGGCAACCACCAGCGTGTCACCCTGATGCACTATATCGAAACGCTGGAAAAGTGCTTGGGTATCCAAGCCGAGAAAAACATGCTGCCGTTGCAGAGCGGCGATGTGCCCGAGACCTTCGCCGATATCGACGCTCTGGTGCGCGACACCGGTTACCATCCCACCACCGGCGTCGAGGAAGGCATCGCCCGCTTCGTCGAGTGGTATCGCGACTATTACAAGGTGTGATCGAAATGAGACTGTTGCATACCATGCTTCGCGTCGCTGACCTGGACAGGTCCATCGCCTTCTATACCGGCGTGCTCGGCATGCGCGAACTGCGCCGCAAGGCATACCCCGATGGCAAGTTCACCCTGGCTTTCGTTGGTTACGGCGACGAGTCGGAGAGCACGGTACTCGAACTGACCCATAACTGGGGTGTGAGTCACTACGATATCGGCAACGCCTTCGGCCACATCGCCATCGAGGTGGACGATGTTCATGCCGCGTGCGAGCGCATGCGGGAAGCCGGGGGAAAGATCATCCGCGAGGCCGGACCGATGAACGCCGGCACGACGATCATCGCCTTCCTCGAAGACCCGGACGGTTATCAGATCGAACTGATCGGCAAGAAGCCGTAGTATACTCGTCGCCCATGAATTTTCCGGGTCAATCTCGTCGCAGCGCCTCCGACACCGCGATCGGCGTCGGATAACGCAACACGATGACATAGGTCGACACCAGAAAGGTCAGCACGGTGCTGACCTGAATCAGATAGGCCGCGTCGCGGCCGATGACACCCTGCTCCAGCGCGAGCACCGCGACCAACAGCGAGAATTCACTCATCTGGCCGAGGCGGAAACCGATCTCGAGCCCGGTCCCGGCGCTTTCCCCCGTCCTGCCCAGCAACCAGCGGAACACCCATGGCTTTGCCGCCAGCAACAGGCCGCCAATCAGCGCCGCCGGCAACAACACCTCCCCGAGCATGCTGATATCGAAGCCCGCGCCGATCGAAAAGAAGAACATCACCAGAAAAAAATCGCGCAGCGGCTTCAGACTTTCCGCCACGAATATCGCGACCGGCCCACTCGCCAGACTGATACCGGCAATAAAGGCGCCAATCTCATGAGACAGGCCCACCGCCTGCGCAAGCTCCGCCAGCCCCAGACACCAGCCGATGGCCAGCAGGAAGACATACTCCCGGATGGTATCGAAGCGGCGTATCAGCGGCGTTAGCAGCCACTTCTCGACGACCAGGGCGAACACCACCATGGCCGGCAGCGAAGCGATCAGCAGGATCAGCCTGAACACTGGCAAGCCGTCGCTCCCGCTGGCACCCAACACCAGCAGCAGTACGATGGCGATGAGATCCTGCAACAGCAGGATACTGATGATGATCTCCCCCATGCGCTGATGATGGAGTACCGTCGTCGGCAACAGCTTCAAGCCGATGATCGTGCTGGAGAAGGTCGCGACGGCGCCGAGCAGCACAACCTCGGTCATGTTGTAACCGAAAGCCAGGGCGAGCGACGCCGCGATCAGAAAGAACACCAGCGAGCTGCCGAGCGTCACCAGCGTGGTCTTTCTCACCAGGTGCACGAGATCCTGGGGTTGCAGATTCAGACCGAGTAGAAACAACAGAAAGATGATGCCGATGTCCGAGATGTTGCGGATCACCGCGGGGTCCGTCACCAAGCCGAGGCACCACGGGCCGAACAGCACGCCGAGAAGGATGTACGCAACCAGCAAGGCCTGCCGCGCGAACAGCGCCAGCGTGGCAAATACCGCCGCTCCGGTAAAGATCAGAAAGATGGTATAGACAATCGCATCGTCGGGCATGGACATCGCTGCTGGTGATTTTCAACCAGCATAGCATCTATGCCAGAATATTCACGCATTGCAGTGTCCTTGCTTGCCTCTTGATTCCGCGTGAAATTTTGGGTTGATCAGCATCCGCTTTCAACTCCCTGGCGGCACTGCCGCTAAAGACTCCAGACGAAAGCCACTCCCAGAAATGACGCAGATACCCACACCCATGGCAAACTTGCAGCGACGCGCCTCTACCGTTCAGGTGATCGATACCCTGGCCGAGATCACCCGCCACCAGAATCGGGAACTGATCGAACGCAGCCTGGTGAAAACCCTGGCCGAGACCGTGACCTGCAACGAACTCCGGCTCTATCGCATCGTGCGGGTTCCACCGGAAATCGAGCTGTTGCTGATCGACCAGGCGGTCAACCTGCCGCCACAGACGGGCGAGCAATCACCGGGCTTCGATTGTTCGGTATCCCCCGACATATCGGACAGCATCGTCGAAGCCGTCGAAAGCGGAGAGATCATCAGCCACGTGGGGGAGGTATCCTGCGTCGTCTATCCGGTCGAAGACAAGAACGGCGGAATCTACGCGGTTCTCGTCCAGTTCGTCGATCGCATCCGTTTCGAGGAGCAGCGACTGACTCATGGCCTGCTGCGCATCTACACCAACTATCTGACCCTGATCGACGAATCCCAGCGAGACAAACTGACCAGCCTGCTGAACCGGGAAACCCTGGACGAAACCATCATCAGACTGATGACCGAGAAACATGTGCATCGCGTGAGCGTGCCCGGGCGTCGCCAGGAGGACCACAGCTCTCACTGGCTGGGTCTGCTGGATATCGATCACTTCAAGCAGATCAACGATACGCGAGGCCATCTGTTCGGCGACGAGGTATTGATCCTGCTCGCCAATCTGATGAGTAACACACTTCGGGAAGAGGATCTGCTTTTTCGCTATGGCGGCGAGCAGTTTGTCGTTATCATCGCCGTGCCCTCCATCGAGA